>JBEDFW010000234.1:0-2892 GCA_041174985.1 Actinomycetota bacterium
ACCGCCTCCATCTCCTCGACGTACCCGGCCGCTTTCCAATAGTTCCGATAGTTCGGCAGCCGCACGTAGACCGACATCGTCCGCCGATTGATCGCCGCTGCCGCCGAGCGATCATCACTGATGACGGTCGGAATCATGTTGGCGAGATAGAAGGCCGGGTCGGTGACACGATTTCGCTGCTCGCGCGTGTGACGAAGACTGGCGTTGGCCCACAGTGCGCCGTCACCGATCTCTCGTGCGAGGTCGAGCATTCGATTCCGTAGGGCCGCGACGTACAGAGGAGGAAGTTCTCCGCTGTACTTCTCGTTCGCTCGCAGCGCCGAGACGAACTCGCGCATGTCCGACAGGGGTGGACCCATCGGGACGCCCAACCTCTTCACCATCGACTCGTGACTCACGCCGAGTCCGAGAGCGAAACGTCCACCACTCACTTCGTGAACATGACTGGCCAGATTTCCGATCTCGCTCACCGAGTTGCCATAGATGCCCTGGATCGCCGTGTAGAAGCGCATCGTCGAGGTCACGTGCGCCAGACTCACGCACAACCCGAGAGCTCCGCCGAGAGTCGGGCAGGCCAGGGCGGGGAATCCCCGTCGTTCGGCCTCCGTTGCCAGGTCGAGGATCTGCCGACGGCGCGTCGGTGACGCCACGACGGACAGAGCGGGACGTTCGTCGCTCATGGGTCAACCGTAGCCCCCTCGCCGTCGAACAGAGGTGACGTTCGATAGTTTCGATCACATGTCGAATCCGGAAGAAGTGTCATCCGGTTCGTCCTTACGTGTTGCGATCTTCTCTCCCTACAGCCTCACTCTTCCGGGCGGTGTGCAGAACCAGGTCATGGGACTGGCGCGCGCCTTGCGCCGTTCGGGTCACGAGGTCCGTGTTCTCGGTCCGTGCGACGGCGCACCTCCCGACACCTTCGTCACACCTCTCGGAGAATCACTGCCGACGGCCGCCAACGGTTCGATCGCTCCGATCGCTCCCGATCCGGCAGCCGCCCTGCGCACCATTCGTTCACTGCGCGACGAAGAGTTCGACGTGCTTCATCTGCACGAACCTTTGTCACCCGGTCCCACCATGACCGCCCTCATGATGCGTACTGCTCCCATCGTCGGCACCTTCCATGCCGCGGGTGACAGCGCGAGCTATCGATACCTGAATCGAGTCGTACGCTCGATGGCCGACGGAATCGACGTTCGTGTCGCCGTGTCCCGAGACGCCGAGGATCTGGCGTCGCGGTATCTGGGCGGGGAGTACCTCATCCTTCCCAACGCCGTCGACCTCGACGACTTCTTCGATCCGACGATCACGATCGAGCGCGAACGAACGGTCTTCTTCTGTGGTCGCCACGAACCGCGCAAAGGACTCGAGGTGCTCCTCGAGGCGCACTCGCTGTTGCGATCGGACGTGCGCCTGGTGATCGCGTCGGAGGGCCCGGAAACGGCCCGACTCCGACACGAGTTCCCCGAGTCGGCGAATCGAACCTGGCTCGGACGGATCAGCGACCGGACCAAGGTCGAGCATCTTCGCTCGGCGGCGGTCTTCAGTGCGCCGGCTCTCGGTGGCGAGAGTTTCGGAATCGTTCTTCTCGAGGCCATGGCCGCCGGATCGGTCGTCGTCGCGTCCGACATCGACGGTTACCGCAACGTGGCAACTCACGATCTCGACGCTCGACTGGTCGCACCCGGCGACCCGAAGGCACTGGCCGAAGAAATGCTGCGCGTGCTCGATGACGCCGACATGCGTCGCCGACTCGTGGAGAACGGGCGTGTCCGCGCCCGCCAGTTCTCCATGGATGCACTCGCCGATTCCTACGTCGGGGTGTATCGCCGAGCCATTCGCGAATCGTCGGGCGCTCTGCGCACACCCGAGAATCGATCTCTCGTGGTCTCGGCCGCTCGCTCGCTGGTGTCACGCGTCGGACGTATTCGCTCCCGTACACTGGACTCGTGACAGTTCTCATCGTCGTAGCCGTCGTCGTCCTGCTCCTGGTCGCCGTCGTCGTCCTGTACAACGGGCTGGTCCGATCGCGAAACACCGTCGACAACGCCTGGTCGCAGATCGACGTTCAACTGAAACGACGTCTCGATCTCGTTCCGAACCTGGTCGAAACCGTGAAGGGTTACGCCGCTCACGAGCAGCGCACGTTCGACGCCGTGATCTCGGCGCGCAACAGTGCCCTCGCCGCACCGTCGGCACCCGGGCCGCAGGCCGCCGCCGACAACGCGCTCTCGGGCGCTCTTCGCCAGCTGTTCGCCTTGTCGGAGGCCTACCCGGATCTCAAGGCCAATCAGAACTTCCTCGCGCTGCAAGAGGAGTTGACGGCAACCGAGAGTCGGGTGGCCTATGCCCGGCAGTTCTACAACGATTCCGTCCTGTCGTACCACAACAAACTCGACACGTTCCCGACCGTTCTCGTCGCCAAGCTCGGCTCGTTCGGGCGACGCGAGTTCTTCGAAGCCGAAGCGGCGGCGCAGAATCCGCCGTCCGTTTCGTTCTGAGGTTCCGGTGTTCCAGGAGATCCGTTCGAACAAGCGCCGCAGCGCGCTGCTCGTGTTCGTCTTCGTGTGTTTCGTCGTTCTGGTCGGAGCGGCGGTCGGATACTTGATCGGTGGAGGGGCGGTCACGTTGATCGTGTCCGTCGTGTTCGCCGGCGTCACGGCTTTCGTCTCGTACTGGAAATCCGATGCCATCGCGTTGCGAGTGAGTCGAGCCCATCCGGCCGACCCCGAGACCTACGCCCGTCTCCACAACCTGGTCGAGGGACTGTGCATCGCTGGCGGTCTGCCCAAGCCAGCCGTCTACGTGATCGACGATCCGGCACCCAATGCGTTCGCCACCGGCCGTAATCCGCGCCACGCAGCCATCGCGGTCACCACCGGACTTCTCGAG
>JBEDFW010000235.1:0-4523 GCA_041174985.1 Actinomycetota bacterium
GACCGCAAGATCCTCGCTGATCTCGCCGTGACCGATCCGGCTGCCTTCACCAAGTTGGTGGCGGCGGCCAAGGCCGCGTTGGCCTGACGGAGCCCGAGTGGGACTCGGTCTCACCAATCAACACGTTCAACGACTGCGGCGCCTCCTGGGGCGCCGCAGTTCGCGTGAGGACGAGGGTGTCCTGGTGGTCGAAGGCCACGTCCTGGTGCGCGAGGCCGTGGCGGCCGGCCGCCGGATCGAGTGTCAGTTCGTCGCACCCGGAGTCGAGCCGATCGCCGGGGCCGGGATCGTGCACGAACTCGCCGACGGTGTGATCGGCAAAGTGACCGACACCGAGACTCCACCGGGAATCGTGGCCATCGTGGAGCATCGTCCCGGAACGATCGACGATCTCGAACACGCCTCGTTCGTGGTGGTGGCCGATTGTTTCGCCGATCCGGGAAACCTCGGCACGTTGATGCGCTCGGCCGAAGCGGCCGGTGCGGAAGCGGTGGTCGTCACGCCGGGCACGGTCGATTCGTCGAACCCGAAGACGGTGCGTGCGTCGGCCGGTGCGGTGTTCCACGTGCCGATCGTGAGCGTCTCGTCGCTCGACGAACTTCGCAGGTCCGGATTCACGGTGTACGGAACCTCGTCGCATCGCGGTCGCGATCATCGAGTCGTCGAGTTCGCCGCGCGAACGGCGATCGTGATCGGCAACGAAGCTCACGGCCTCGCCGATGACGCGCCGATCGACGAGTGGGTCACGATCGAACATCTCGGACGGGCCGAGAGTCTGAACGCCGCCATGGCCGGGACCCTCGTGGCCTTCGAAGTGGCTCGTCAACGTCGCGGCGCCTCCGGTACCGTGGATTCTCGTCATGATCGCTGACATCACCGCCGCCCGAGACGAGGCCTTGGCTCGCATCGCCGCCGCGTCATCGGCCGACGACGTCGCTCGTCTCGATGCCGAACTGCTCGGCAAGAAGGGCGCCCTCGCCACCCTGAAAGCCGGACTCGGAAAACTGTCGACGGTCGACGAGAAGAAGACGGCTGGTGCTGCGGTCAACGAGGCGGTCGACGCGGTCGCGAGTGCCCTCGCCGAGCGCCGACGAGTGCTCGGTCGCGCCGAGCGCAACACACAATTGGCTGCTGAAGCACTCGATCTCACCGAGTTCGTCGCGGCTCCTCGACGTGGACGAGCTCACATCGTCACCCAGGCCTGGGAACGTCTCGAGGACGTGTTCGTGGGTCTCGGATTCCAGGTGGCCGAGGGACCAGAAGTCGAGACCGATTGGTACAACTTCGAAGCGCTCAACATGCCGCCGTCGCATCCGGCGCGCAGCATGCACGACACGTTCTACGTCGACCACGGTGCTCCGGGTAGCACGGTGTTGCGCACGCACACGTCCCCGGTGCAGATCCGTGTCATGCAGAACGTCGCACCGCCCATCTACATGGTCATGCCCGGTCGGGTCTTCCGCAACGAGACGACCGACGCCACACATCTCGCCGTGTTCCACCAGATCGAAGGTCTCGTCATCGATCGTGGAATCACCCTCGCCGACCTGGCCGGAACCATCGACTCGTTCACCAAGGCCTTCTTCGGGACCGAATTCGGCAGCCGACTTCGACCGTCGTACTTCCCGTTCACCGAACCCTCGGCCGAATTCGACATCCGGACTCCTTCGGGCGATTGGCTCGAACTCGGCGGGTGCGGCATGGTGCACCCCAACGTGCTGCGCGCCGGGGGTCTCGACCCCGAGGAGTGGAGCGGCTTCGCCTTCGGTTTCGGTATCGACCGCATGGCCAAGGAGAGGCACGGCGTGGGCGACGTACGCGAGATGTACACCAACGACATCAGATTCATCGAGCAGTTCTGACATGAAGATCGTCGATTCCTGGCTCCGTGATCTGGTCGACCTGCCGACGGGCACGTCGGTCGACGACCTCGCCCACACGTTGTCCGACGTGGGACTGGCGTGCGAGAGCGTCGATCGGGTCGGTGCCACGGTTGCCGGGGTGATCACCGCGCGGGTGATTCGCACCGAACGTCATCCCGACGCCGCCAAGGTGCACCGCGTGTTCCTCGACGTGGGCGACGGCACCGAACATCACGTCTGGTGCGGCGCCTTCAACATGCAAGCCGGAGACGTGATCCCGTGGGCGACTCCGGGAACCGCCATGCCGGACGGGCGATTGATCGAAACCAAACCCATCGTGGGTATCCCGAGCGAGGGCATGTGCTGTTCGGCGCGCGAACTCGGCCTCGGCGACGATCACAGTGGCATCTTGATCCTCGCGCCCGACACGCCACTCGGAGTGCCCTACGGGCAGGCGCTCGGTCTGGCCGAAGAGACCGTCTACGACCTCGACGTCTTGCGCAACCGCCCCGATGCGTTCGGGCACGTGGGCGTGGCTCGTGATCTGGCGGCACGTTTCGGAGTCGCTTTCTCGGTGGCCGGTGGACACCTGGCCAGTACCGGACCCTCGCGTTCGGCCTCGGTCGAGATCCTCGCCGGCGAGCGCTGTTCACGCTTCACGAGTGTCGTGCTGTCGGGGATCCGCGTCACCGAGTCACCCGACTGGATGAAGAGCCGACTGTCGGCGTGTGGCATGCGGCCGATCAACAACGTCGTCGATGCGAGCAACTACGTGATGCTCGAGACCAATCAACCCAATCATGCGTACGACTTCGACACGCTCGGCGGCGGTGGATTCCGTATTCGATTGGCCGGTGACGGGGAGACGATGACGACTCTCGACGGTTCCGAGCGCGAACTCACCACGGACGATCTCCTGATCTGTGACGCGAACGATCGCCCGATCGGTATCGCCGGAATCATGGGAGGGCAGAACACCGAGATCAGTGACTCGACGACCGTGGTCGCTCTCGAGACCGCGTATTTCGACGCACCCGCGGTGATGCGAAGCGTGCAACGGCTCGGTTTGCGTACCGAGGCGTCGGCCCGTTTCGAAAGAGGGGTCGACCCACTCGGGATCGAGGCGTCGATCGTGCGTTTCGTCGAGCTGCTCCGCCTCACGTGTCCGTCGATCGTGGTGCACGACGGTTTCGTCGACGCTCGATCGTCGTCGTTTCCGGCTGCGCCGACCGTCGCCGTGCGCCCGACGCGAGTTGGTGCCCTCCTCGGTCGTCCGTTCACTGCGGCCGAGATCTCGGCTTTGATCGAGCCGATCGGGTTCGCTTGTCGAACCGACGGCGACCTGCTTCAGGTGTCGGTTCCCTCCTGGCGTCCCGATTGCACACTCGAGATCGACATCGTGGAAGAAGTGGCGCGCCTCTTCGGCTACGACAAGCTCGGCAAGACGGTACCCAAGTCGACCGTGCCGGGTGGATTGTCGGCGGTGCAGCACCGCCGCCGTCGCGTGCGTGACGTCCTGCTCGGTCTCGGATGCAACGAAGCCATGCCCCATCCGTTCCTCGCCGATGGCGACCTCGAGCGCGCCGGCCTGTCGGGCGATGCCGTGAGACTGGTCAATCCTTTGGTCGTGGGGGACGATGTCCTGCGTACTTCGCTGCGACCCGGACTCCTGAAGGCGCTGGCCTTCAACGAGTCGCATCGTCGTACCGGTGTGTGCCTGTTCGAGGTCGGCCATGTGTATCCGCCGAGCAGTGACGTTCTTCCGGCCGAACACGAATCGCTGTGCGTGGTGTTGGCCGGGGTCGAGGCGCCTCGAGCGGTGGCGGTGTGGCGCGAATTGGTGTCGGCCATGGGATGGGGAGCGCGACTCGATCAAGCGAACGTTCCCGCCGGTCTGCATCCCACGCGATCGGCCACCTTGTCGGCCGGTCGGGACGTCGTGGGCGTCGTGGGCGAGGTTCATCCCGACGTGCTCGACGCGTTCGACGTGACCGAGCGAGTGGCGATTCTCGAGTTGAATCTGTCGATCCTTCTCGCCGTCGAGCCCAAGGTGCCGCAATGGAAGGTGACCTCGCGCTTTCCCTCGTCCGATATCGATCTGGCGTTCACTGTCCCGTCGTCGGTCACTGCCGAGAAGGTCGAGAAGGCCTTGCGTCAGTCGGCCGGATCGTTGCTCGTGTCACTCGAGTTGTTCGACGTGTACCGCGCCGACGCGGCGGCCGAGTCGAGGAGCCTGGCGTTTCGACTGCGGTTGCAGTCCAACGACCGCACGTTGACCGATGCCGACATCGCCGGGGTGCGTGACAAGTGCGTCGCCGCCACCGCCAAACTCGGCGCCCAACTCCGCTCCTGACTTGGTGCTTCTGGTGGCAAAACTGACCCCTGTTTCGTGCTGATCAGCCACCAGAACGTTGGGATTGACGGGCTGCGAACGCTCGTGTGAGTTCGTCGATCACGTGTCGGGGTCGACGCGTGATCTCCCCCCAGGTGAAGTGGAGCACGATCCAGCCGGCAGTTTGAAGGTACGCGTCACGGCGGGCGGCCTTCTCGAAGTACTTCGGGGAGTCGACCTTTCCCCAGCCGTCGCATTCGAGGACGACCCGCTCGTCGATCCATGCGAAGTCGGTGCGGTAAGGACCGATCTCCCATTGAGTCACGAAG
>JBEDFW010000236.1:0-2633 GCA_041174985.1 Actinomycetota bacterium
AAGATGAACGGCCTCGAGGACCAGTTCCTCGCCGAGTCGCTCCAGGTGATCCAGTACGACGCCGAGACTCAGCTCTTCACCGACATCGGCGAACTCATCACCGAGTTCGAGAGCTGATCGACGACAGCACGTTCGACCGAACGTCGAAGCGTGAAGAGACCCGCCTTCGGGCGGGTCTCTTTCGCGTAGCGGGGCGGGAGCGGTCGTGCGCGCGGTCAGCCGACCACGTCACCGCTCACGACGGTGATCTCGCGATTTCCGGTGATCTCGACGACGAAGAGCCAGTCGTCACCGTCGTTGTCGGTGGCCGTGCACGTGAATTGAGTGCCGGTGGTGGTCGACGACGGGTCCTCGCACACGGCATCGGAGAAGACGTACCCGGCTTCGTCGGCCAGGGCGTCGCTCTCGAGGTAGGTCTCGCTCTCTCGGCGGTAGTCGCTCGACGACACCGAACAGCCGACGAGAGCGAGAACGGTCGCCGACGTGACGAGGAGGGTGAGAATTCGACGGGCGCGCATCGTCACGACACGGTAGTGCTGGCTCGAGCTCGCCGCACCGTGTCGATCGTGAGAACCACCAGTGCGATCCACACCCAGTCCGAAACCGGCGAACTTGGTGCCCGAGACGTCCTCGTCGAAAGCCAGCCAGCCGAGCAGGAAATTGATGACTGGCACCGAGTACTGCATGGGGCCGATGACGGTCATCGGGATGCGTTGGGCGGCGTAAGCGAACATGGTCAGTGGGACCACGGTGATGACGCCGAGAAGGAGAACGGCGGTCCACTCCACGCCGTCGGCGCTGGCGAAGACGTTGGTCGAGTACTGCAGGTGCCAGACCACGAGACCGATGGCGGGGATCACGAGAACACTCGTCTCGGCGGCCAGACTGTCGACCGGCGTCAGCGGTACCGTGCGCTTGAGGTAGCCGTACGCCGACCAACTTGCCGCGATGAGAAGCGCGTACACCGGCACGCGTCCGTAACCGATCGTCAACACGACGACCGATGCGACGCCGAGGCTCGCCGTCACGATCTGGGCGCCGCGCATGCGTTCGCCGAGAACTCGCACACCGATCGTCATCGTGGCCAGCGGTGCGATGAAATAACCGAGAGCGGCTTCGACCACGTGATCCTCGGCCACGACGATCACATAGGAGGTCCAATTGACGGCCAGCACGAGCGAGGCGATGGTGACGCGACGCCACAGACGTTCCGACGAGAGGTGTCGTACCAACGAGACGAGCCGCTTCTTCCAGGCGAGGAACGCGCCGAGCATGATCAGCGAGGTCACGATGCGGAAACCGATCATCTCGAGCGGTGCGAAATCACCGAGAAGTTTCCAGTACAGAGTGAGCAGACCCCAGATGAGGTAGGCCGAGATGCCGACCGCGGCACCCGAACGGTCGATCGCCGTCGACGAGGGAGGTGAGACGACCTGGGGTGAGGTCACCGGTCATTCCTAGCAGCCGGACCGCCGTCTCCCCGGACACGACACCACTAGCGTGTTCGCCATGTCGCTGGAGTCACGACCCGAGTGGGCCGATCTGCTCCGGCTTCCGGAGTCCGCGTCGATCGCACGACTCTTCGCCAGTGATCCCGAACGAGCGCGCCGTTTCTCCTGGCGACTCGGTGATCTGCTCGTCGATCTGTCGAAACATCGGTGGGACGACGACGTGAAGTCGGCGCTCGTGTCGATCGCTCGGGCGGTCGGCGTCGAGCGGTCGCGCGATCGACTGTTCGTCGGTGATCGTCTGAACGTCTCGGAGGATCGACCGGTCGGTCACCTGGCTCTTCGGGTCCCGGTCGGTGAACGTGCGGTGGTCGACGGTCGCGACGTGAGCGACGACGTGTCGAGAGTTCGTCGACGCACGTACGGGTTCGCCTCGGGCGTCCGCGACGGACTGATCGTCTCGTCGACGGGAGAACGCTTCACCGATGTCGTGAACATCGGGATCGGAGGTAGCGACCTCGGTCCGGCCATGGCCCACCGTGCGCTGCGCGCTCGTCGCCTCGGCGGTCCGCGGGTCCACTTCGTCTCGAACGTCGACCCGGCGGCGTCGTCCGAGATCTGGTCGACCCTCGACCCGCGTCGCACTCTCGTGGTGGTGTCGTCGAAGACCATGACGACCGTCGAGACGTTGGCCAACTTCCGCGCGGCCAGAACGTGGTTGTCACGAGCCCTGGGCGAGCGAGCGCTCGAGCACGTGGTCGCCGTGACCGCTGATCCGGGTGCGGCGCGAGAACTCGGTGTCGACGACGAGCGGATCTTCGAGTTCTGGGAATGGGTCGGCGGCCGCTATTCGCTCGCTTCCTCGATCGGTTTGTCGCTCGTTCTGGCCGTCGGTCCCGAAGCGTTCGACGAGTTGCTCGCCGGGATGCGCACCGTCGACGAGCACGTTCGTGATTCCTCGCTCGACGATGACGTTCCGTTGTTGATGGCTCTGCTCGGAGTGCTGTACGTCAACAAGTACGGGGCCGAGACCAAAGCGATCGTGCCGTATTCGTCGGACCTCGCCCGTCTTCCCGCCTACGTTCAGCAACTCGACATGGAGTCGAACGGCAAGTCGGTGCATCTCGACGGCCGACCGGTGATCGGAGCTACCGGGCCGATCGTGTGGGGTGAGCCGGGCACCGA
>JBEDFW010000237.1:0-4124 GCA_041174985.1 Actinomycetota bacterium
TGATCGAACGGTGTCGTCGGACCGGCGCCGTCGCCGTTCTGATCTCGCCGACTCCGACCGTCGAAGCATGGGTCGGCGTCGGTGCCCAAGGTCGTGACGTCGTCGCTCCGACTCCCGAACGGGAGAAGCGTTCGTGGCCCGCGATCGACCTCGTCGACACCGGCGAGCAAGAACCGTGGAAGCGCAGTCTCGTCTCGTCGACTCTGATCGAGGAGTTGCGCAACACGTCGCGTCGGGTGGTGTGTGTGGTGAACACCAAGGGCCAGGCCCGACTCTCGGCGTGTCGTTCGTGTCGGGCGATCGCTCGATGTGCCGACTGTGATGCCGCGGTCGTCGAGATCGTGGAGGGGACGCTCGCGTGTCCTCGGTGTTCGGCTCGGCGCCCGCGCTTGTGCGCGGCATGCGGCGCCAACACTCTCGCACGAGTTCGACCCGGAACGTCTCGACTGCGGGACGAACTCGAACGGGCGGCCGATCGCAAGGTGATCGAGGTGACCTCGTCGACCGCCGACGTCGACGACTCGGCCGCCGACGTCTTCATCGGTACCGAAGCGGTTCTGCATCGGGTCCGGCGGGCCGACGTGGTGGTCTTTCTCGATCTCGACAGTGAGCTCCTCGCGCCGCGCTTTCGCGCCCGTGAACAGGTGTGGTCGCTCGTGGCTCGAGCCGCCCGTCTCGTCGGGGCGAACGGACGCGTCCTGCTGCAGACGTCGCTGGTCGGACACGACACGGTGCGGGCGCTCGTCGATCTCGACCTCGACGGTGCGGTGTCGGCCGAATGGGAGCGTCGTCGGTCGTTGCGACTCCCGCCGGCGACGACGCTCGCCGTGGTCGAAGGGGAGAATCTCGAACGTTGGCGCAGCGAACTCGACGCGGTCGACGGCATCGAATCGAGCGCGAACGGCGATCGCCTCCTCGTACGTGCGCGCGACGCTTCGACCCTCTCGACGGCCTGGGGCGCGGCCCGCTCGGTCCTCGACAAGGACGGCCGGTCGCGACAGGTGCGAATCGCCGTCGATCCGCCGCGCGTCTGAGAATCAGCCGGGCGAGACGACGAGCAGGCGGTAGCCGGCCCGCGAGCCGTGGCGAACCGTTGGGTAGCCCCGCTCGATGAGCCACTTGTGCAGCGAGTCCGAGCCCAGATTCTTGTTCACCACGAGGACGGCGCGTCCGTTCGGAGCGAGGCGCGGCAACCACGTCTCGAGCAGAGCATGCAACTCGGCCTTGCCGACCTTGATGGGCGGATTGCTCCAGACGAGGTCGAAACGGAGTGAGGGATCGACCGAAGCGGGGTCGAGCACTTCGACGTTGTCGAGCGAGAGTCGACGCGCGTTGCGTTCGGTGAGCTCACGAGCGCGGGCGTTCACGTCGACGGCGACGACGCGTGCACGGGGTCGACGGCGCGCGAGGGCCAGCGCGATCGGACCCGAACCGCAACCGAGATCGAGGAAGGTTCCCACCTCCGGAGGCTCGGGTGCGTCGGTGAGGAGGAACTTGGTTCCCGTGTCGAGGCGACCGTGAGAGAAGACGCCGTGATCGGTCTCGAATTCGAACGCGTCACCCGGCAGGACGACCGTCACGAGCCGTGGTTGCGACCGAGCGTTCGGCGAGGGGTCGAAGTAGTGCGACATCTCGCAAGTAGCCTGACAGGTATGGGCTACGAAATCCGAACATTCGGTGACCCGGTGCTGGCGGCCAAGGCCGCCGAAGTGACCGACATCGACGGCAAGATCGTTCGGATCGTCGAGCAGATGTTCGACACGCTCTACGAAACCGAGACCGGTATCGGTCTGGCCGCGCCGCAGGTGGGTATCCAACGACAGATCTTCGTCTGGGACATCGACGGAGAACCCGAGGTGATCTTCAATCCGGTGATCGCCGAGTCCGACGGTGAATGGACCTACGAAGAGGGTTGCCTCAGCATTCCGGGTCTGTACGTCGAGATGGTTCGTCCGAAGACGGTTCTCATGACCGGTGTCGACATCGACGGCAACGAGATCTCCTTCGAAGCCGACGAACTCGAGGCTCGCCTCTTCCAACACGAACTCGATCACCTCAACGGGGTGTTGATGTTCGACCGTATGCAACCCGAGCAGCGCAAGCAGGCCATTGCCGAGTATCAGCGTCTCGCCGCGCAGGCCGACGCCGCGGCCCCGCCGCGTCGCCTTCGAGCCGACTGACGTGACCGAACCCGTCCTCGCTCCGCTGCCCGTCGGACCGATCGGCCGAGTCGCCTTCCTCGGTACCCCCGAACCGGCGGTGACGGTGCTCGAAGCTCTCGTGGCCGCTGGAATCGACGTGGTGCACGTCGTGACCCGCGCCGACAAACGACGAGGACGGGGATCGGCGATGGTGCCCAGTCCGGTGAAGGTTGCCGCGGCGGCCCACGGCTTACCGGTCTCGCATCGGGTCGACGATTTGCTCGAACTCGACGCGCCGATCGATCTCGGCGTCGTCGTGGCCTACGGCGCCTTGGTGCGTCCCCACGTTCTCGAACGCGTTCCGATGGTCAATCTTCACTTCTCGCTCCTGCCCCGATGGCGCGGCGCGGCACCGGTCGAGCGCTGCATCCTCGCCGGAGATCGCGAAACCGGTGTCTGTCTCATGCAGGTGGAAGTCGGACTCGACACCGGGGGAGTGCTCGGCGTCGAACGCGTCGCGGTCGACGAGAGCATCGACGCCGATGCATTGCGCGATCGTCTGGCTCGTCTCGGAGCCGACCTTCTCGTTCGGTCGTTGCGAGAAGGACTGCCGTCGGTCGTCCCGCAGACCGGCGAGCCGGTGTACGCCGAGAAGTTGACCGTCGACGATCGTCGCGTCCGCTGGACGGAAGCGGCCGAGGTCACGGTTCGCCGTTGTCGCATCGGCGGGGCCTGGACCGAACTCGACGGAGCTCGAGTGCGGATCGGTGCGATGCGAGTCGTCGACGAACGACTCCCGGGTGTTCCCGGAGAAGCGACGATCGTCGGCGGTCGCGTGCTCGTCGCCACTGGCCGCGGTGCGGTCGAGATCGAATCGATTCAGCCCGAGGGGCGGGCCATGATGAACGCTCGCGACTGGGTGAACGGCCGACGGGGTGCACCCGTGCACTTCTCGACATGACGATCCGGACCGCGCGCCAGGTCGCGCTCGACGCACTCACTCGAATCGAGGACGACGGCGCCTACGCCAATCTGGTCCTCCCGGGTCTGCTCGCCTCGTCGAAACTCGAACCGGTCGACCGGCGTTTCGTGACCGAACTCGTGTACGGGACGACACGTATGCGCCGTGCGTGCGACGCCATCGTCGATCGTTTCGTGTCGAGCGACCCCGACAGCGTCACGCGGCGAGTCCTGCGTCTGGGGGCGTATCAGATCGCGTTCGCCGGGGTGCCGCCCCACGCCGCGGTGTCGGCGACGGTCGAGCTCGCCCCTCGGCGTACGCGCGGATTCGTGAACGCCGTCTTACGACGAGTGTCGACCACTCCGATGACGTGGCCGAACGACGCGACTCGCCTCAGTTATCCCGACTGGATCGTGCGAACCTTCCGTCACGAAGTCGACGATGCCGACACCTGTCTCGCTCATGAACACGCCGCCACCGATCTCGACCCGGGCCGATGGTTACGTGCAGGACCTGGCGAGCCAGTGGGTCGTCGAGGCCGTCGGGGCCCGATCGAACGAACTCGTGCTCGACGTCTGCGCGGGACCGGGCGGAAAGGCGACCGGACTGGCGACGAGTGGCGCACGTGTGGTCGGTGCCGACGTCAACCTGGCCCGCGCCCGATTGGTGGCTCGCAACGCCCGTGAACGAGCCGTGAACGTTCCGGTGGTCGCGACCGATGGTCGATTTCCTTCCTTTGCGAAGGACGTCTTCGATCGGGTGCTCGTCGACGCACCGTGTTCGGGTCTCGGTGCGTTGCGTCGACGTCCCGACGCGCGATGGCGTATCGCCGAGAACGACATCGACGACCTCGTCGCGTTGCAGGCGCAGATCCTGGCTGCTTCGGCACGACTCGTTCGACCGGGCGGCGTTCTGGTGTACAGCGTGTGCACGATCACGGCCCGTGAATCGATCGGTCACGCGGTGCCCGACGGATTCGACGTTCTCGGCGCCCGCGCCGACGGCATGCCCTCGCTACGGAG
>JBEDFW010000238.1:0-2698 GCA_041174985.1 Actinomycetota bacterium
GTCGCGGTCGCCGAGATGGTGGTGCGCACTTCACGCGCTCTCGCCGAATCGGCGAACGCGGTCATGACGTCGTTCCCGCAGGTGCTGCGCAACGTTCCGGTCGCTCGGCGTCCGAGTAACGTGGCGACCGAGATGCGCGACGAGATCGCGGCGGTCGAGGGCGAACTCGGAGCCGACGGACGGGTACTCGTGCGATCGAGCGGAACCGAACCGCTCGTGCGTGTCATGGTCGAGGCCCCCACGCTCGCCGCCGCCGAGGCCGCCGCCGAGCGGTTGTGCGCGGCAGCGTCTCGCCGTTTCGCCTGAACACGGCGGTGAGCCGGTCGCGGGCGACCCGGTCGCTCGGCTGGTCGTCGGTAGCCTGACGGACATGTGTGGCATCGTGGCGCTGGTCGGTCGCCCCTCGTCCCGACCGGTTCCCACGGCGTCCGACATCATCGCCCGCCTCGACGAAGCAGTTCGTGAGCGGGCCGACCTTCCGGCTGCCACGGCCGTCCTCGACGAGGTCGACCGCCTGCTCCACGGGGTGCCAGGAGTGCGGGCCCTCATCGACCAGCGGCAATTGATCACCGCCATCGAGGAGCGACTGAGCCGATTCGACACGGTGATCGCCGAACGGGAGGCCGTCCTCGACACGGTCGATGCCGAATCACTCGAGGCAGGAGCTCGTGAACTCGGTGCCTTGCGCGATGCGATCTGGTCGATCCGACGCGATCGCCTCCGAACTGCCTCGGAAGTCGCCGCCCTCGCCGGTCGCGATGCGTCCGTGGCCGCCATCGCCGGGTACCTCATGGTTCAGCAGGCTTTTTCGATCCTCGATCGCCTCGAAGTGCGCGGACGTGATTCGGCGGGTGTGCATCTGTTCGTCTGGAATCACGGTGTCACCGCCGACGATCCGATGGTCGTCGCCGCTCTGGCCGATCGATCCCGCGATCCGCTCTTCCAGAACCGTTCGGTCCGTTGGATCGACACCGACGGCGGTGGAGTGCTGTCCTTCGTCTACAAAGCGGCGGCCGAGATCGGTGAATTGGGTGACAACACCCGCGCGTTGCGTCGCGCCGTCGTCGAGGACGAGTTGTTGCGGCGTGCTCTCACCTCACCCGACGCTCGTCTCTCGCTCACCGGTCACACTCGGTGGGCGAGTGTGGGCATCATCTCCGAACCGAACGCGCATCCGGTCAACAGTGAGCGCTCGTCGGGATCCGACGGTCCGTATCTCGTCGCCTCGCTGAATGGTGACGTCGACAATCATGCCGATCTGCGCATCGAGTACGGGTTGCGATTCGCGAGTCAGATCACCACTGACGCCAAGGTGATCCCGGCTCTCGTGGCGCATCACGCTTCGTCGGGTCACGATCTGATCGAGGCGTTCCGTCGATCGGTGTCGGTGTTCGAGGGTTCGGTCGCGATCGCCGCTCAGGCCGCCGACGATCCGAATCGCTTGTTGATCGCACTGCGAGGAAGTGGTCAGGGTCTGTACGTCGGCACGGCCGAAGACCTCTTCGTGGTGGCGAGCGAGCCGTACGGAGTGGTCGAAGAGACGACGCGATATCTGCGTATGGACGGCGAGGCCACCCTGAACGGAGCAGCGGGTCAGATCGTCGTACTCGATGGTGAGCGGGCCGGCACTCTCGACGGAATCCGTCGACTGTCCTACGACGGTTCGGCGATCGCCGTACACGAGGCCGATCTGGCTCGAGCCGAAGTCACGACCCGTGACATCGACCGAGGCGACGCACCACACTTCCTTCTCAAGGAGATCGGTGAGTCACCGCTCAGTCTGGCCAAGACGTTGCGCGGCAAGATCGCCGAGCGTGACGGACTCCTGACGTCGGTCCTCGGTCGTCGCACGATTCCCGCCGAGGTGGCGGCGCGCCTGTCCTCGGGATCGATCACCAAGATTCGTGTCATCGGTCAGGGTACGGCGGCCGTGGCCGGCGAGAGCTGCGCGATGGTTCTCGACCAGTTGACCGAAGGTCGTATCGACGTCGATCCGATCACCGCCACCGAATTGTCGGGCTTCGGACTACGACTCGACATGTCCGACACTCTCGTGATCGCCATCAGTCAGAGCGGAACAACGACCGACACCAACCGCACCGTCGACCTCGTGCGGGCGCGTGGTGCGGCCGTGATCGCCATCGTCAATCGTCGCGGATCCGACCTGTGCGACAAGGCCGACGGTGTTCTGTTCACCTCCGACGGACGTGACGTCGAGATGAGCGTGGCATCCACGAAGGCGTTCTACGCTCAGGTCGCCGCCGGTGTGCTGCTCGCCTGCGCGATCTCCGATCTGCTCGGTACCGGTTCGCCCGGGCGACGTCACGAATTGCTCGCGGCACTGCGAGATCTTCCGTCGGCCATGCGCGACGTTCTTGGGTCACGCGACGCGATCGGTGAGATCGCCCGTCACCACGCTCCCTCCAAGCGTTATTGGGCGGTGGTGGGCAACGGACCCAACGCGATCGCCGCCCACGAAGTTCGGATCAAGTTGAGCGAGCTCTGCTACAAGTCGATCTCGTCCGACGTCACCGAGGACAAGAAGCACATCGACCTGTCGTGCGAACCCCTCGTCCTCGTGTGCGCGGCCGGACTCACCGGAAGCACCGCCGACGACGTGGCCAAGGAGGTGGCCATCTATCGCGCCCACAAGGCCACGCCCATCGTCGTGGCGTCGGCCAGAGACTCGCGATTCGCC
>JBEDFW010000239.1:0-12315 GCA_041174985.1 Actinomycetota bacterium
GCAGAAGACCGCCACGGTCTGGTCGACGTGCCGTTCGCACAAGCGCCGAACGGCCGAACCGACGCGCAACTGGAACTCGGCGATCGTCTCACCGCCCGGAAAGGTGACCCCGTACGGGTCGGCTTCCCAATCGGGGTTTCCGTACTTCTCCTCGAACTGCACGTAGGTCAGCCCGTCACAGTCCGGCCCGGGATCGTGTTCACCGAGGGCCGGTTCGACGAGGAGGCCGGACACACCGAGTGATGGCAACACGATCTCGGCCGTTTCACGAGCCCGCGGATACGCGCTCGAATACACGGCGTCGAAAGTCAGTTCCGGACGTTCGGCCCAACGGTCTCGAAGTCGTTCGGCTTGCCATCGACCATGAGTCGACAATCCGCGGCACGAGCGGGGGCCTCCGACGACTCGATCGACGGTCACCTGCGACTCACCGTGGCGGACGAGAACGATCTTCGTCATGTCAGGCGAGTTTTTCGACGAAGGCCTCG
The DNA here is from genome assembly GCA_041174985.1 of Actinomycetota bacterium. Taxonomy (GTDB): domain Bacteria; phylum Actinomycetota; class Acidimicrobiia; order Acidimicrobiales; family Ilumatobacteraceae; genus Casp-actino8. The sequence continues at coordinate 489 of JBEDFW010000239.1, forward strand.
AGCTGACGAAGGTTGCGACATTCGAACACACCGTCGGTGAAGTTGCCGTACTCGCCCACGATCGAGTCTCCGGTGTTCCAGTACGAACGAGGCTCCGGGTTGAGCCAGTACACGTGACGGGCCTTCTGTTCGATCTCCTTGACGACCCATGATTGAGACGCGTGGTAGTTGTTCCGCGCGTCGCCGAGCAAGAGAACAGTGGTCTTCGGACCGACGTCCTTGCCGTACTTGTCCCAGAAGACTTCGAAGGCGTGACCGTAATCGGAGTGACCATCGACCCACACGACGTCGGCCTCGGTGTTGACTCGGTGGATCGCTTCGGTGATGTCTTCGGTGTTGCGGAAGAAGTCGGTGACCTCGTCGAGACCGTCGATGAACACGAACGATCGCACCTTGGAGAACTGGTTCTGGATGGCGTACACCAACATCAGAGTGAAACGGGCGAAGGCGGCCACGCTTCCCGAGATGTCGGCCACGACCATCAGTTCGGGTTTGGCCGGGCGTGGGTACTTGAACTTCGGGTCGGCCGGCACACCTCCGTACGACAACGAATGGCGCACGGTGTTGCGGAAGTCGAGCGGTCCCTTGCGACCGTGACGACGCTTGCGAGCCAGACGAGCGGCCAACTTGCGCGTGAGCGGGTAGAGCGACTTCTTGAGCAGGGCCATCTCGTCACGGCTGGCGTGCATGAACTCGACGTCTTCGGGCAGCGGTTTGCGCAACGTCTTGGCCATCGCCTCGGCGCCACGATCGGCCACCAACCGTCGACGAATCTCCGCTTCGATCTCTTTCTTGAAGTTCTCGATCCGAGTCTCGTACTCGTCGCGTTCGAGACGTTCCTCGAGCGGCGTCAACTCGCCGCCGACTTCTTCGCGGCTGGCGTCCATCAACTTCTGCAGCATGCCGTCGAGATCGAGATTGCGGAGGGTGCGATACAGGTAATAGGTACCACCGACGGGCCGACCGGGTTCCATGCCGGCGAACCGCTGCACGGCCTGACGGGCCAAGGCGCGCATCATCGCCTGATCGCCCTTCAGCAGAGCCTGCATGAGCATCTGCGCCATCTCTTCGGGGGTGAGCGACTCCATGCCGCCCGAGGCACCACGCCCCTCCCCCTGTTGCATCTGCTCCTGCATCTCGCGCCAGAGTTCGTCGAGTTCCTCGGCCGAACCCTCGACGAGTTTGTACTCGGGGCCGCGCAACGAGAAGTACACCTCGAAAACCGTCTCGAAGGAGCGCCAGTGCGCGCTGTTCTTGACGAGGGTCGCTCCCAAGGCGTACTTGAAGGCTTCGCGATCCTCGACCGGAATGTGCCGAACCGCCTCCATCGCGTCGAGATTCTCGGTCAACGACACGGGAAGCCCCGCGTTGCGGAGCTCCTGAACGAATCCGGACAGAAGATCGAGCACGTCTACTCGCCGATGGTCGAACTGGTCATGCCGGGTCGACCGACAATTCCTTGGCTGCCTTCGCGATGTCGGTCTGGTACTTCAAGAGCACGTGCAAGGTGCTCTTGGCCGTCTCGGCATCGATGTGCTCGGCGTTCAGCAACAGGAGCGTCCGTGCCCAGTCGAGGGTCTCGCTCACGCTCGGCGCCTTCTTCAAGTCGAGCTGACGAATGCTGCGAACGATCCGGGCCACCTGATCGGCGAGATGCTCGGTGATTCCCTCGACCTTGGTGAGGACGATCTCCTTCTCGCGCTCCATGCTCGGGTAGTCGACGTGCAAGTAGAGACAACGACGCTTCAGGGCCTCCGACAGTTCACGGGTGTTGTTGGAGGTCAGGAACACCATCGGGATCTGCGAAGCCGTGATGGTTCCGAGTTCGGGAATCGAGACCTGGTACTCCGAGAGGATCTCGAGGAGCAGTGCTTCGGTTTCGACCTCCACACGATCGACTTCGTCGATCAGGAGCACCACCGGATCGGGCGCCGAAATCGCTTCGAGCAGAGGGCGGGTCAGGAGGAACTCACGACTGAAGATGTCGTCGTGGACTTCGCTCCATGAGTCGCTGTTCTTGTCGGCCTGGATACGGAGCAACTGCTTCTTGTAGTTCCACTCGTAGAGGGCCTTCGACTCGTCGAGACCTTCGTAACACTGAAGGCGGATCAACCGGGCTCCGGTGAGTTCGGCGATGCTCTTGGCCAACTGCGTCTTGCCGGTGCCGGCCGGGCCCTCGACGAGGACCGGCTTTCCGAGGCGGTCGGCGAGGAACGCGACACCTGCGATTCCGTCGTCGGCGAGATAGTTGACGTCACGTAGCCCGTCGCGTACCTGCTGGACGGATTCGAAGCGATGCTGCATGGTTTCACCCTACAAGTCACCCTGGTCAGGCCATCAATCAGAACGCCGACGCACCGAGCCGAGAGGTCCGCCCCATCTACGCTGTGTCGGATGGCCGGCCCGATCGAGGACGAATCCCCCCGCGGGCACGATCTCCTTCGATCCAACGCCGTGGTCGCACTGGGCACGGGTCTCTCCCGGCTCACCGGGATGCTGAAGGTCATCGTCTTCGGTTTCGTCATCGGCCAGACCGCCCTCGCCGACGCCTACGACGGTGCGAACAACTCTCCGAACGCGGTCTACGAGCTTCTCTTGGGCGGGGTGTTGTCGGCGACGCTCGTCCCTCTCTTCACGCGACTCCTCGAAAAGGACGATCGCGACGGCGCCGAAGCCGTGGTGAGCGTGAGCATCGTGGCCCTCACCGTGATCACGGCGATCTCCGTCGTCTTCGCCCCCTGGATCTTCCGCGTCTTCTCACTCAGTCCCGACGCCGCCGTCGACGCCAATGACTTCCGCACCGTCGGTACTGCACTCACGCGCATCTTCTTGCTGCAGATCTTCTTCTACGGCATCTCGGCACTCCTCGGAGCGCTGCTCAACGCCGAGCGACGTTTCTTCGCCGCCGCCTGGTCGCCGGTGCTGGCCAACGTCGTCGTGATCTGCTCACTCCTCTACGTACCGACTCTTCTCGATCAGGACGCACCGGTACTGCGCGACGTGCTCGACAGCCCTTCGTTCCGGTGGTTGCTCGGACTCGGAGCCACCGGAGGTATCGCGCTGCAGGCACTCGTTCTGCTCCCGGCGATCCATCGCGCCGGCCTCAACTTTCGCTTTCGATTCCGACCGACTCACCCGGCCGTCAAACGCCTCTTCGCCCTGTCGGGCTGGACCTTCGGTTATGTGTTGGCCAACCAGGTGACCGTCGTGATCGTGAAGAACCTGGCCGTTCCGGGCAGCGGTGGTCAGGATGCCTACGCCAAGGCCTCGACGTTCTTCTACTTCCCGCACGGACTGTTGGCGATGAGCATCGCGACGACGTTCATTCCCGAGATGGCGCGGGCCGTGGCCCGACGCGACCGAGAAACGTTCGTCGAACGAACTGCCCTCGGCATTCGCCTCGTGGGCATTCTCACCATCCCGGCGGCCTTCGGATTCCTGGCCCTGGCCCGACCGATCATCGGCGCACTTCTTCAACACGGGCAGTTCGACGCGGGGGCCGCCGACACCACGTCGCGTGCCCTCGCCGGCCTGTCACTCGGGCTGATCGGTTACTCGATCTACCTCTTCGCACTGAGGGGTTTCTACGCCCACCAAGACACCCGCACGCCGTTCGTCATCAACCTCGGACAGAACGCCTTGAACATCGTTCTCGCCTTCCTGCTCGTGGGCCCCTTCGACGTTCTCGGCCTCGGTCTCGCCTTCGCCATTTCGTACCTCGTGGCGGCGATCGTCGCCGTCCTCGTGCTGCAGATCAAGGTGCCGTCGTTCCCCTCGCTCGACGTACTGGCAGGCCTGGCTCGTGTCGTCGTGGCCGGCGCGGCAATGGGTGGCGTGGTGTGGCTGTCGGTTCGCGCCTTCGGTGATGACGACGGAAGCGGTGCAGCTCTGCGCCTCGTCGTCGGAACAGGCATCGGAGTGATCACCTACATCGGCGCTCTGCATCTCCTGCGAGCACCCGAAGTCGAACATCTGCGCAGCCTCGGTGCACGATTGCGACCCCGGTCGTCGACCGAGTCGTGATCTTCAGTCGTCGAAGACGTTCATGTCTTCAGTCGTCGAAGACGACGAGATCATCACGATGCACGACGACGCTCGGCCACGTCTCGTCGAGATCGGCGGTCCGCCGACCACGTGACAACTCGGCCTGCGCCCGATTCATCGTCGCCAAGCCACGCGCCACGATTCGCCCCCCGTCCGACACGATGTCGATCGTGTCTCCGGCATCGAAATCGCCGTTGACTTCGAGCACCCCGGCCGGCAGAAGCGAACCGTTGCCGGCCACGACCGCCCGCTCGGCACCGGCGTCGATGACCACCGAACCGACCACCTCACTGGCGAAGGCCAACCACAACTGACGCGACGTGAAATGCCGATCGGCGCCGAGGAACGTGGTGCCGACTCGTCGACTCGAGTCGACGGCCAGACGCACGACGTCGTCGATCGCTGCTCGAGCGATGACGGTTCGAACTCCAGACCGCGACGCGATCCGTGCCGCGGCCAATTTCGACGCCATGCCACCGCTGCCGCGATTGGTGCCGGTCGCCCCAGCGGCCACGCTCAACAACGGATCACCCGCTGACACCTCCGACACCAAAGTGGCGGTGGGGTCGGTGCGAGGATCAGCGGTGTACAGGCCTTCGATGTCGGTCAGGAGCACGAGCACATCGGCGTTCAGAAGATGCGACAACAACGCGGCGATGCGATCGTTGTCGCCGAAGCGAATCTCATCGGCCGCGATGGCGTCGTTCTCGTTGACCACCGGCACGCAACCGAGTTCGATCAATCGCTCGAACGTCGCCCGAGCGTGCAGGTACTGCTGGCGGTCCACGAAATCGTGGGGCACGAGCAGAACTTGAGCCGCGATCAGACCCACCGCCTGGAACTCGGCGTTGTAGACCTCCATGAGTCGGCTCTGACCCACGGCAGCGAGCGCCTGGAGAGTCTGGACATCGGAGGGTCGGGACGGCAGTTCGAGGGCCGCGACACCAGCCGCCACCGCCGCCGACGTGACCAGAACGACCTCGTCGCCTCGCTCCCGAAGGGCGGCGATCTGACGGCAGACGGACGCGATGACCGAGCGGTCGATCACTCCACGATCGTCGGTGAGTGACGACGTTCCGATCTTGACGATCACGCGGGTGGCCGACGAACGCGACATCGACTCCACGTTAGGTCACAGGTCTCGGTGGTAGTCGAACGAAAAACCGCCGATCCAGACCACGTCACCGTCGAGCACCCCGGCCCGGGTGAGAAGTCGAGGCACACCCAACTTCGCCAGCCGCTCGTCGATGTACGACAGAGCATCGGGAGTCGTGACGTCGTTCAGGTGGACGGCGCGCTCGACCTTGCGACCGTGCACGCGCCACTGACGCTCGTCGATGCGCTCGACCCACGCGGCGTCGGACTCGGGGCGCAGGATCACGTGCCCTTCACGAACCGGTTCGTCACTGCGTGCCTCGTGGACCAATGACGCCAATTGCCCGACCAGCTCGCGCAGACCCTGCCGAGTGATCGACGAAATGACCGGACCCGACCACTGTCGCACCCGCTCCGGGTCGGCCGTGTCGGTCTTGGTTCCGACGATCACCCGAGGCCGCTCGAGCAGTCTCGGGTCGTACTTGCCGAGTTCGTCGAGCAAGATCCGTACCTGTTCGTCGGGGGACGTCTCGTCGACCGGCGCCAGATCGACCAGGATGCACAGAACACGCGCTCGTTCGACGTGGCGCAGGAACCGATGTCCGAGTCCACGCCCCTCGGCCGCCCCTTCGATCAGACCCGGAACGTCGGCGATCACGAATTCGGCGCCGTCATCGAAACGAACGACCCCCAAGTTGGGTTCGAGAGTCGTGAAGGGATAATCGGCGATCTTGGGCTTGGCGGCCGACACCACACTGATGAAGGTGCTCTTGCCGGCGTTCGGGAATCCGACCAGGGCGACGTCGGCGAGCAATTTGAGTTCGAGTTTGAGCCAACGCTCCTCGCCGTGCTCCCCCTGTTCGGCGAAACTCGGTGCGCGTCGACGGTTGGTCAGGAATCGCGCGTTGCCCCGTCCACCCCGTCCACCGTGGGCGGCCAACCAACGATCTCCGTGGTGCTGCAGGTCGGCCAGAACTTCACCCGAGTACATGTCTCTGATGACCGTGCCCTCGGGAACCTTCACCTCGAGACTCTCGCCTCGACGCCCATGGAGATCCTTGCCCTTGCCGTGAACACCGTTACCGGCGATTCGGTGCGGATGGTCACGGAACGCGAGGAGCGACGCCACGTTGCGATCGGCCACCAGCCACACGTCACCGCCCTTGCCTCCGTCGCCACCATTGGGTCCTCCCATGGCCACGGGACCTTCGCGACGGAACGCCACACAACCGGCACCACCATCGCCGGCACGCACGTTGAGTTGGCATTCGTCGACGAACTGGCTCATGACTCGTCCAACCTACTGCCACACCCCCGACGTAACCTCGTGAACGTGAACGACGACGCGGCTCGACGAGATATCGCCGAACGTGCGGCTCGATGGGCGAGCACGATGGCCGGCAACGTCTCCGACTCGATCGTCGTGGCGCACGGTGATTCGTGGGCCGGAAGCGGTGACGCACGCGTCCTCGATCGCCAGACCCGCGAAGACGCCGCCGAAGCGAGCCTGGCCCGATTGGCCACCCGGTCGGTCGGCGCCGGACGGCGAGCCGTCTCGGAGGAGCCCGATCCTTTCCGCACCTGTTTCGAGCGCGATCGCGATCGCATACTTCACGCCACCTCGTTCCGTCGATTGGCGGGCAAGACCCAGGTCTTCGTCTTTCCCGACGACCATCAGCGAACGCGCCTCACTCACGCTCTCGAAGTCGCCCAGGTCGCGGTTTCGGTCGCGCGACCCCTCGGCCTCAACGTCGCACTCACCGAGGCGATCGCTCTCGGCCACGACTGCGGTCATGGCCCCGGAGGTCACGCGAGCGAAGATGCTCTGTCTCCGTACGTCGACGGCGGTTTCGACCACGCGGTGTGGGGCGCCGACGTCACTCTCGTTCCGTTGAATCTGTGCGCCGAAACCCTCGACGGAATTCGCAATCACTCCTGGAGCCGACCCGCACCGGCGACGCCCGAGGGCGAGGTCGTGAGTTGGGCCGATCGCATCGCGTACGTGTGTCACGACTTCGAGGACGCCGTTGCTTCGGGTGTGGTGCGACCCGACGAACTTCCGGAATCGGTTCGTGAGCTGTGCGGCGAGACACGCCAACGGCAACTCAGTGCATTCATCGGATCGATGCTGCGGGCGACGGCCACCACCGGCCGTATCGGTATGGAGCCCGCCGTGGCCGACGCTCTGGCTGAATTCCGTCGATTCAACTACGAGCGTGTCTACCTTCGAACGGCGAGCCGTGATCAAGCCGGCCAGGTGATCGATCTCCTACGTGCCCTGGTCGATCACTACATCGCCCATCCGCAACTCTTGCCCGATCACGGGGAAGCTCCGTCCGGATCACCAGAGGCGGTCATGTCGGCCGTGGCCTACGTGGCAGGAATGACCGATCGCTACGCATGTCGACAGGGCGTGACCCTGCTCGATTACCCGCTGCACAAGTTGCCGCGCGGATTCGACATCTGACCGGGCGAGCCGGCCTCGGTCACTCGCCGGGGAGAATGTCGACGACGCGTCGACCGCGACGCTCGCCGAACTTCACGGCGCCGTCGACGAGGGCGAACAGAGTGTCGTCGCCACCGCGACCGACGTTCTTGCCCGGATGGAACTTGGTGCCACGCTGGCGAACCACGATGGTTCCCGCCGTCACCTGAGTTCCGGAGAACACCTTGATACCGAGACGCTGCGCGTTGGAGTCGCGCCCGTTACGTGTCGATCCGCCGCCTTTGGTCTTCGACATGGTCAGCCTTTCGCAATCGAGGTGATCTCGACGACCTGATACTTCTGACGGTGACCGTACCGACGACGCTGGTTGGTACGGCGCTTGTACGTGAAGCCGTCGATCTTGGGGCCAGTGGCGGTGCCGACGATGCGACCCGAGACCTTCACCTTGGCGAGTTGATCGGGTGTGGCCAGGACGTTGTCGCCGTCCACGACCAGCACGGGTGTGAAGTCGACCGTGGCGCCCTGATCGGCACCGAGGAGTTCGACGTGCACTTGCTGGCCTTGGGCCACGCGGACCTGCTTGCCTCCGGTTGCGATGACTGCGTACATAGCGATTGGCAACCCTACCTGGTCAGGTGGTCCGACCCACCCCCCGACCGGGATTTCGGGCCGCCGGGAGGTCGGTGCGTGTCAGACCAGGAGGTCCAGGTCGACGACCACACCCCGGCCATGGCAGGTCTCGCAGCCGTCGGCGAAGGCAGTGAGCAGCCCCTCACCGATCCGCTTGCGGGTCATTTCGACGAGTCCGAGTTCGGAGATGTCGAAGACCTGGGTCCGGGTCTTGTCCCGGGACAGAGCCGACCGGAAAGCGTCGACCACTTTCTTGCGGTTCTCCTTGATCTCCATGTCGATGAAGTCGATGACGATGATTCCGCCGATGTCGCGCAGGCGCAGTTGACGAGCGATCTCCTCGGCGGCCTCGAGGTTGTTCTGGAAGACCGTGGCTTCGAGATTCGACGTTCCGACGTTGCGACCCGTGTTCACGTCGATGACCGTGAGGGCTTCGGTGTGTTCGATGATGAGCGATCCACCCGACGGCAACCAGACCTTGCGATCGAGGGCCTTGTGCAACTGCTCGTGAACCCGGTACTGCTCGAAGAGCGGAAGTGGCTCGGTGTCGGGGTCGAAGTACTCGACACGGTCGGCCAGTTCGGGGTTGAAGGCTTCCACGTAGGAGCGAACGTCTTCGTAGAGCTGACGATCGTCGATCGCCACACCTCGATACTCGGCGTTGAACTCTTCGCGGATGACGCGCACGGCCAGAGGCGGTTCGCGGTAGAGCAGCGTGGGACCATTGGCGCGACGAGCCTTCTCCTCGATCTGGTTCCACTGTTCGAGCAGACGTGACATGTCGGCTCGCAATTCGTGCTCGGTGGCGCCTTCGGCTGCGGTTCGCACGATGAGACCGTGCTCGGCCGGCTTCACTCGGTCGAGAATGCTCCGCAGACGCTTGCGCTCGTCGTCGGGCAGACGCTTGGAGATTCCGTACGTCTTCGAGTTCGGAATGAGAACGACGAATCGACCCGGCAAGGACACCTCTTGGGTGAGACGGGCTCCCTTCACACCGATCGGATTCTTGGTGACCTGGCAGACGATGAGCTGTTTGGCCTTCAGGATGTTCTCGATACGGGGCTGACTGTCGACGATGTCCTCGGCGTCGTATTGCACGTCCCCTCGGTACAACACGGCGTTCTTGGGTGTTGCGATGTCGACGAAGGCGGCTTCCATTCCGGGCAGAACGTTCTGCACACGACCGACGTAGATGTTGCCGTGGATCTGCGACACGTCGTCGGCCGGGCGGCTGACGTAGTGCTCGAGAAGACTCCGACCCTCGAGAACGGCGACCTGGGTGAGATTGGGCCGGACCTGGACACACATGAAGTAGCGCCCGATGGGGCGGCCGTCCCGCTCCTGCCCTCGGCGACGCTCGACGACACCGGACTCCACCGAACGCGGCTCGGACGTATTGCTGCGACCACGGCCACCGCGTCGTCGACGCTTACGGGACGGGTCGGCCGAGGACGTTTGTTTGGGCGCACCCGCTCGGGCACCACCGGGCATGGTCACCGCCGGACGAGCCGGGGGCGGGGCCGGTCGGGTGTCTCCGATCTGAGGACGACGAACCACGGCATCGCTTCCGGCAGCCGCGTCGGGACGGCCCTCGCGAGCACGCTCGGGAAGTTCGACGTCGGCTGCATCGGTCGTGTCACTCGGCCGAGGAGCGCGCGAGCGATTGCGTCCACCACGTGATCCGCGGCGGCGCTTCTTGTTCGCCGGACGCGGTCCGGAATCAGGCCGGTTGTTGCTCTCGTTGTTCGTTGTCTCGTTGCTCGTGTTCTCGTGAGAACCGTTCGAGTCGAGGTTCGAGTCGTCGTTCATGGGAATTGTCCTTTCCGGCGCGTGCGGACACGCGCGGCGCGTCATCGCGCCCGATCCATTGATGTGTCCGGATGACTCGCGGCATGGTGAGCCACGGGTCCTCTCCCGGACGGAGAACGTCGGCCATTTCGGTCGGCCGCACACCGCGTCCCGACGTGGTGAGAGTCGCCTCCACCAGAACGGGTGCGGAGCCCGCGGCGTCGAGGCTGTCGACCCACGACGCGGGCAAACCGTCGACGGCGGTGAGCCGTCGGAGATCGATGATTCCGGGTCGGATGTCGTCGCGACGTCGCTCCCCTTTGCGCTCGCGCTCCACCCAGATCTCGGGCGACGCGAGAATGTCACTGATCCGGACGTCGAGATCGACCCCGGGTGCGTCGATGGCCATCACCCATGTGGTGGCCGTGACGTCTTCTTGGAGCGACCACGCGAGCGGTGCCACGGGGTCGGCGTCGATCACGTCGACCCCGACGGGCAGAGCCGCGGAGAGACGATCGGCAAGCGTCGAGACGTCGATCGGAGAGCTCTCGTCACGTTCCGTACTGAGATTCCCCGTGCCGAGATTCCCCGTACTGAGATTCCCCGTGGCGGGATTTCCCGTGTCGAACGTGACGTCGAGGAGTTCGACCAGCGATTCGGCACCCGTGGGCAACGCGAGACCGAACGAGACCTTGGGTCGAGGTGTGAAGCCGGCCGACATCGCGATCGGGAGTCGGGCCTTGCGCAGGCCGCGCTCCCAGAGTCGCGCCATGTCGAGGTGCCCGAGGAAACGGACCTTGCCCAGTTTCTGATAGGCCAACCGCACCTTCACGACCGCACTCCCACCTGCACCGGAACGGGCACCACCCCACCGATCGAGAGATCCTGACCGGTCCCCTGGCTTCCACCGGCCGGCGGAATCGGGGAGGCGACGACGTGTTCGAGACCGTCACCAGTGCACACGCCGCAGTCGTAACACGGGGTCCACCGACAATCGGGAAGCCCGTGTTCGTCGAGTGCCGCTCGCCAGTCCTGCCAGAGGAAGTCACGATGAAGTCCTGCGCTCAGGTGCTCCCAAGGCAGCAGTTCGTTCTCGTCACGGTGACGTGTCGTGAACCAATCGATCGACAGCCCTTCGGCCGCCATCGCCTCGGTCCAGCGATCGAGACGGAAGAACTCCGACCATTCCTGGAACGTTCCACCTTCGCGCCACACGCGCTCGATGACGCGACCGACGCGACGGTCGCCGCGACTGGCGATTCCTTCGGCGATCGACGCCGAGGGATCGTGCCACTTCACGTTCACACCTCGACTGGCCGCGCTGCGCACCAGATTGATCTTGCGCTGGAGTTCGTCGGCGCCGTTCTGACCGAACCACTGGAACGGCGTGTGAACCTTGGGAACGAAACCACCGAGACTCACGGTCACGCTGGCGCGCGACGTGTGCTTCTTGCCGATCGCCACGCAGCCAGCCGCCAGTTCGGCGATGCCGAGGGTGTCGGCATCGGTTTCGGTGGGCAGGCCGGTCAGGAAGTACAGCTTCATCCGAGACCAGCCACTGGCGAAGGCCGAATCGACTGCACCGTAGAGATCGGCTTCGGTGATCAGCTTGTTGATCACCTTGCGCAGACGCCAGGTTCCCGCCTCCGGGGCGAACGTCAGTCCACTGCGGCGACCACTGGCCACCTTGGCCGCCAGACCCACCGTGAACGCGTCGACGCGCAACGACGGAAGACTCACCGTCGGCGCTCCGCACGCGGTGGGATCGGGCACGATGGACGACACGACACTCTCGATTCCGCTGAAGTCGGCGGTCGACAACGA
>JBEDFW010000240.1:0-4273 GCA_041174985.1 Actinomycetota bacterium
GTCTGATCCCACGCGGTGAAGGATCTCTCCCCGTCGATCGCTCGTGGATGGCGAAATTGGCACTCGCGCTCGACGAGTTGCGTTCCGATGCACACGTGATCATCGACGCCGGGATGCTCGACACGACGGTCCATCTCGATCCACTCGCCGATCGACGCTTGATGGTGATGCGACCGTGCTACGTGGGTTTGCGGCGCGTGGTCTCGGCGCCGGCGAACTGGGACGGGATGATTCTCGTTCGGCCACCCGATCGCGTGCTCACCACCCGCGACGTCATGAGCGTGTGCGACATTCCTCTCGCCGCCGAAGTGATCATGACCCCCGACGTGAGTCGGGTCGTCGACGCCGGAGTGCTTCGATCGCGAGTGCCTCACGGTCTCGCCCGCGCCCTACGGCCGATTCTCACCGACCACTTCACCAACGAATGACCACGCCGCTCCCCCTTCGGTCCCTTCTGGACGACCCGACCGTCTCCGATGTTCTCGTGAACAACGGCACCGACTTGTGGTGCGAACGGAACGGATCGCTCGAAAGAGTGGGTTCACTCGCCCCGGGGTGCATCGACGTCGAACTCGAGCACGTCCTCGCTCCCCTCGGCCGTCGGCTCGACCGACTGCATCCGATCGTCGATGCTCGTCTGGCCGACGGAACTCGAGTCTCGGCAGTCGTCGCTCCCGTGGCCGTTCACGGAACGTGTGTGGCCTATCGACTTCTTCGACATCGCACCTTTTCCTTCACCGATTTCTCGTCCGACGATGTCTCCGGCACCGAACTCGCCGACCTCGTTCACGACCGCCGGAACGTTCTCGTCAGTGGTGCGACCGGTAGCGGAAAGACGAGCCTGCTCGGTGCACTCGTCGCATCCGTTCCGTTTCACGAACGGATCGTGGTGCTCGAAGACGTCCACGAAGTCGTCGCCCGACACCCTCATCTCGTTCGACTCGAGACCCGACCACCCACCGCCGACGAACGCGGCGGTGTCGATCTCGACGACTTGCTCCGGGCCGCGTTGCGACTGCGCCCCGATCGGCTCGTGGTCGGTGAAGTCCGGGGAGTCGAAGCCCTCACGCTCGTCAATGCGCTCAACACCGGCCATCTCGGATCCCTCGCCACGATTCACGCCAACAACGCCCACGATGCTCTCCACCGATTGGCGCTGCTCGTTCATCGAGCTCTGCCCGGTGTGGATGCACGCACGATCGAGCGAATGGTTCGCTCAGCGATTCATGTCGTCGTTCATCTGACTCGTGACGCGTCCGGTGGGCGACGAATCGAACACGTTCTTCGCCTCCCGAGATGACGAAGTGGCGAATCCGGCGGCGCTTGGCCGGCTTGCGGATCAACAGCCGGCCAGTCGACTGCCTGGCCATCGCCGAGTCGATGAGTCGCCACCTCCGTTCGGGGTCGTCACTCACGGCGAGTCTGGGTGCCGCGGGCCGTTCGCATCCGCAGGAGTGGGCGTTCACCGTTCTGCGTTCCGTCACGTCCGGTGATTCTCTGGCTGACGCCGTCACCGCTCGTCTCGCCCGCGAGACCGATGAACGTCGCCCTCACGGTGACGTCGTTCTCGCTCTGCAGGTCATCGGTTTGGCGGCGCGAGTCGGCGGTGAGCCGTCCCGACACATCGACGCGCTCGTGGAAACCCTTCGCTCACGTCGCCACGCCGCAGCCGATCGGCTCACTCAAGCGAGCACGGCCATCGCTTCGATCCGGTTGCTCACGTGGCTTCCGCTCGTCTGCGCCGTGTGGATGGTGCTCGACGATGCGGCGGTCCGTGAGGTGCTCTTCGCCAGTCCGATCGGTTGGGCCTGTCTCGTCAGTGGGGTCGTCTTCAACCTGCTCGGTCGTCAGTGGACGAATCGGCTGGTGCGGCGCGCATGACATTTCTTCTGCTCGTCGCCGCTCTGGTCACAGGAATCGTGATGGCTCGACGACGGCGACGCCGTCAGCGCTCGGGCCGCACCGACCGCCTTCTCCCCGACGCCATCGACGTCGTGGCCGCCGCCCTTCGGGCCGGGTTCACTCCGATCGAAGCCCTGAACGTGGCGGCCATCCACGTCGACCCATCGCTACGCCCGGCGTTCGTGGCGTCGGTGCGGGAAATGCATGACGGGGGTCGGTTCAGCGACGCGTTACGAATGCTCGAACGACGACTCGGACCACGTATCCGACCACTCGTCGACGCTCTCGACTCCGGCCATCGACTCGGGGTCCCCCTCGAGGCCATCGTCGACCGTCTCGCCCACGATGCCCGTCTCGCCCGCCAACGTCTACTCGACCGTTCAGCACGCGAACTCACGATCGAACTCTCGCTTCCTCTCGTGGTGTGTGTTCTTCCTTCGTTCCTCGTCCTCGTCGTGGTTCCCACACTCATCGGCACCTTGTCCCGACTCGACATCTCCTGGTGAGAGGAAACATGAACGACTCCGACCGAACTCCGCCCCGCGACCTCGGACAAGCCACGTCCGAATACGCCCTCGTCATCCTGGCCGCAGCACTCATCGCACTCCTCGTCGTCGCGTGGGCGAGTGGAGGAGGTGGGGGTGGAAAGATCGGCGATCTCTTCGATCGCGTGATCGACAGTGTCACGTCGCAACTGCCCTGATCGCTGCGCCGACCACGGTCAAGCCACCGTGGAGTTCGCCCTCACGATTCCGATCCTGATCATCGTCCTGCTCGGAGCGATTCAGGTTTTCGTCATCGTCGTCGACCGTCTCCATCTGGTGCACGTGACGCGTGACGCCACCCGTGCGGCTTCGGTCTCGGCGGAGCCAGTGGCCGCCGTGACGCGGGTGATCGAGACGGCATGGACCGATCGGCAGGTGACTCACACCGTCGACGACTCGGGAGACCTGGTCCGCGTTCGTATCGAACTGGTCAACTCGACCGATGTTCCCCTGATCGGCCGCTTTCTTCCCGACGTCCACCTCACCGAATCACTGTCGATGCTCGCCGAATCTTTCGAGGAGGACTGACGTTACATTGACGTCGTGCGGACCGTCTGGGTGTTCGGTGATCAACTCGGTTCGAGCCTGACCGCTCTCGCCGCTGCCACACCGTCCACACATCGCGTGCTCATGGTCGAGAGCCGCGCCAAGCTGGCGTCGAAGTCGTGGCACGTGCAGCGCGCGCACTTCGTGATCTCGTCCATGAGACACTTCGCCACCGAACTGCGGGAGGCGGGCTACGACGTCGATTATCGAATGGCCGAAACTCTGAGAGACGGATTCGAACAACACGTCACCGAATTCGCGCCAGAGACGATTCACGTCACCGAACCGGCCAGTTATCGCGGCCTCCGACTCGTCCGCTCTCTCGGTTGCACGATCGAACGATCGAACCAATTCCTGTGTCACTACGACGATTTCGCCACCTGGGCCTCGGGCCGCAAGTCGTTCAAGATGGAGGACTTCTACCGTTGGCAACGAACCCGGCTGGATTACCTCATGGAGGGTTCGGGGACTTCGCGGGAGCCGGTGGGAGGTCGTTGGAACTTCGACGCCGAGAACCGTCAGCCCCCGCCGAAGGACGGAATCAATCATTGGCCGACTCCGCTGGTCGACGAACTCGACGACATCGATCACGCGGTCCTGAACGACGTGGCGCCTTTCTGTCACGGGGCGGCGCCGACAGGTTTGTGGGCGACGACACGCGCCGGAGCCCTACGCCGCCTCGATCACTTCATCGATCGTCTCTTGCCCGAGTTCGGACCTCATGAAGACGCGATGACGACGGCAAGTTGGCATCTTGCGCACTCGATGTTGTCGCCGTACCTCAACATCGGTCTGCTCACTCCTGCCGAGGTGTGCGATGCGGTCCAGGCGGCGTACGAATCGGGTCGAGTCCCGATCGAGTCCGCCGAGGGTTTCGTTCGACAAGTCATCGGATGGCGGGAATACGTCTGGGGTCTGTACTGGCTCTGGATGCCCGAGTATGCACGCGGCAACGCGCTCGATGCGCACCGCCCTTTGCCGCCGGTCTTCGCCGATCCCTCTCGCACCAAGATGCGCTGTGTCTCAACCACGCTGAGCGACGTGCACGAACGCGCCTGGGCCCACCACATCCAACGACTGATGGTGATCGGCAATCTGAGTCTCATCGCTGGCTTCGATCCTCAACAGTTGACCGACTGGATGTGGGAGAACTTCGTCGATGGGGCCGAGTGGGTCATGGTGCCCAACGTGATCGGCATGTCGCAGTACGCCGATGGCGGTCGGATGGCCACCAAGCCCTACGCGTCGGGCGGGGCCTACATCGACAAGATGAGTGACTA
>JBEDFW010000241.1:0-5774 GCA_041174985.1 Actinomycetota bacterium
GTGGTGTCGGCCGTCGCCGGATGACGGGTCGACGACGAACCCGCGATTCTCAGCCACCGAAGATGGTGAGCCACTGCTCCTTGTCGGTCGGCTTCAGCACGAAGTTGTGTGATCGAACCTCGTCCAGTGGTTCGAAGGGGGCCGGCGAGTACCGATGGCCGGGAAAGATGATCGTGTCGTTCGGGAGTGAATCGAGGAGCCGCAGACTCTCGAACATCTTCTCGGGATCGCTGCCTGGAAGATCGGTCCGGCCGCAACCATCGAGGAACAAGGTGTCACCCGACACCAGAGCGCCGCGAACGTGGAAGCATTGACTTCCCGGAGTGTGACCCGGGGTGTGCACGCAGACGACGTCGACCGAACCGACGGAGACGGTGTCACCACCGTCGTGCAGGCAGAGATGGTCGGAGCCGATACCGGTCGTCTTCTCGACCCAGGGAGCCTCGTGACGGTTGACGTGAACCGGGACGTCGACTCGTTCGAGAAGTCGGGCCACCCCTTCGATGCGGTACCCCATCATCGATCCACCCACGTGATCAGGGTGGTAATGGGTGGCGAGCACCCCACTGATCGACATGCCGTCGGCGGCGGCGATGTCGACCAATTCGTCCACGCCGTAGGCGGGATCGACGACGAGGCATTCACCGGTTGATCGATCGCCGACGAGGTACACGAAGTTGACCATCTGATGGGCGAGCTGGTCCGAAGTTGCGAAATCGCGTCCGGACAGGAGTTGACGGAAGTAGAGGTTCTGATCGTTGTTCGACACGTTCGCCTCCGTGGTGTCCGACGTCGATCTCGTACGCTACTCGTGTGCCTTCCTCTCCCTCGTCGTCCGTCGTCAGTGGACGTCTGGAATCCCTGACGCCGGGTCAGATCGTTCCCTTTGGTGGGGATCGATACGTCACGGTCGATCCCGATCTGGCCAACCGGTTCCGTCCCGGTGATCGCCTCGTCGTCGTTCAGGACACCGGCGAGTTGTTGCACGTTCCCGGTTCGGTGGCCGAACTCGTGTCGTCGGCCGTGTCCGGTGCCGTCGATGCCTTTCGAGCCCTTCAGTCGACACCGCTGACGGCCGTCGACGCGTTCTACGAATCTTTCGCGCGGTCCTTGGAGGACGATTCGATGTTTTCGATCGTTCGTCTCGCCAACGAACAAGACGTCGATTCGGCCCGCCGACAGGGCCGGGGGACCGGGCGCCTCGAACTGACCCCGAAGATGCGGGCCGACATGATCGCTGCTCTTCGGATGTGGCGCGACCTGCCCGACCCCTTTTCCGAATCGACCCATCGAGTCGAACACGAGTCCTGGAGCGTCGAGGAGCGGCGAAGTCCTCTCGGGGTCGTCGGTTTCGTGTTCGAAGGGCGTCCGAACGTGTTCGCCGACGCCACGGGTGTGCTGAAGAGCCGGAATTCGGTGGTGTTCCGCATCGGCAGCGATGCCCTCGGAACGGCTCGAGCGATGATGGATTCCTGTGTTCGGCCCGCGCTCGTGTCGGCCGGCCTGCCGTTCGAGAGCGTCGTTCTCGTCGACTCGCCCGAACGAGCGGCCGGCCACGCGCTCTTCGCCGACTCTCGTCTGGCTCTCGCCGTGGCTCGGGGAAGCGGCGCGGCGGTCGCTCAGTTGGGGGCCGTGGCACGACAGGCCGGAGTTCCGGTGAGCCTGCACGGCACCGGAGGAGCCTGGATGCATGTGGCCGAGGACGTGGATGGTCAGCGAGTTCGCGACGTCGTCGACGCCTCCCTCGATCGCAAAGTGTGCAACACGGTCAACGTGATCGCCGTTCCCCGTGGTCGATCGGACCTTCACGCCGCTGCTCTCGACGGAATTCGATCAGCAGCCAGTCGCCGGTCGGTGTCGGCGTCGGTGCACGTCGCGACCTCCGATCGGGGCGCTCTGCATGGCCTTCTCGACGACGTGATCGTCGTCGAACACGACGGCCTCGACCACTTGGGAACCGAATGGGAGTGGGACGAAGCTCCGGAGGTCTCGTTGATCCTCGTCGAACATGTCGATCGAACGATCGAGCTCTTCGATTCCTTCAGTCCCCGTTTCGTGATGTCAGTGGTCTCCGACGACAGTCGCCTCGTCGAGTACGTGTACGACCGAGTGGAGGCACCGTTCGTCGGCGACGGCTTCACGCGATGGGTCGACGGGCAGTACGCGCTCGGTCGGCCGGAACTCGGTCTGTCGAACTGGCAGAACGGTCGCTTGTTCGGTCGTGGTGGAGTTCTGTCGGGTGACGGGGTTTTCTCCGTTCGGTATCGCACGCACCATCGGGATCCTCGTCAACGTCGCTGACCCTTCGTCACGATTGGTCGTGAGAGGTCGCGATCAGAGAAGTCGATCGAGCACGTACCCCAGAAACCGCGAGTGGCCGCCCTGTGCTTCTTTTCGATCCACCAGCCCGGCGAGAAGGTTCATCGCGTTCACGCCGATCCAGCGAAAAGGCTCGGGCTCCCACCGTCGGGATCGATGTCCGAAGAGCGGCAGGTCCGTCGTTCCGTCGCTGATCACCTCGGCCATCGCTCGGGCGGCCACGAACGTGGACGTCACGCCGTCACCGGTGTAACCACCGAGATGACCGACCCGCGAGATCGGGTCGAGGACCACCGTCCAGGTCCAGTCGCGTGGGGCGGCGAGCGCACCTCCCCAACGGTGGGTGATTCGGGAGTCGGCGAGATCGGGAAACAATTCCACGAGCGAATCCCGTAGGTCACCGTGGACGCCGGCGTGCAGATCGTGGGACGGATCGACGCGCGAACCGTAGTGATAGCCGACCCCACGCCCTCCGAAGGCGATTCGCCCGTCGGCGGTTCGTTGTCCGTAGATCAGTAGATGACGATGGTCGGTGAACGTCTCTCGGCCCGCCAAACCGATCCTCGACCATGTGGTCTCGTCGAGCGGCTCGGTTGCGATCATCAACGAGTGGATCGGAACGACACGACGTCGTGATGCGCGTGCTCCGTAGGCCTCGCGGCAGTCGATGACGTACTGACAGCGGACGTCCCCAGCATCGGTCGAGACGAGACCGGACTCGAATCGTCGTACCCGGCACTTCTCGACGATCGTCACGCCTCTTTCTCTCAACACGGTTGCCAGACCATCCACCAGACGGCGCGGATGAATCGTCGCGCAGTCGGGGCGAAACACCGATTCGCACGTCTGCGAGACTCGTTCTCTCGTTCGGGCCTCGTCGAGCATTCGAGCGTGTTCGGCGAAGCCGAAGTCCGCATAATCGGCGAGGTCTCGAAGCGCCCGCTCGTGTTGAGCCTCGGTGCGTACGAAGGAAAGCGTTCCCCCGAGTGCATAGTCGCACTGAATTCCTTCGGTTGCACAAATCGATCCGACGTCGCGAACTGCTTCGAACATGATGGTCTGCATGCGGATGGTGTCGTCGATTCCGATCATCTTCGACAATGACGTGAGCGAGACGGGAAGCAGCGCGGACAGCCATCCGCCATTGCGACCACTCGCCCCGAATCCGACCCGTTCGGCTTCGAGGATCAGCACCTGGAGCTCGGGACGCCGACGGTTCAACCAGTAGGCGAGCCAGAGTCCGCTGAGGCCACCTCCGACGATCGCCACGTCGCAACGGTCCGGGGCAGGGGAGATCGACGCCGACGACCCGCTCTCGGCTTGCGACCACACACTCGATGACGATGCGCCATCGAAGGCAGGGGACAGCGTGCGCGACACGCGTTCAGTCTGGCGTCCGGCGATCCGAATTCGGCCGACCCGAGTCGGTGCTTCGTCTCAGGCCAGGACGTGATTGTCGATCAAGCGCACGCCGGCACAGGTGGCCGCGACAAGGAGGACCGATCCGACCACTGCTCGCTCGACCGGCTCCAAAGTCACGGGGTCGACCACGGCGACGTAATGAATCTCGAGGTCGTTTGCGTTCAGCACCTCACGGCCGACGGTGGCCAGACTCTCTCCGTCGTGGATCCCCGAAGCGAAGGCCTCCTGAACGGCCTCGAGCGATCGAGGAATCGCCAGGGCACGACGTCGACTCGAAGCATCGAGGCGTCGATTGCGACTCGACAGAGCCAATCCGTCATGGTCGCGACCGGTGGAGCAGACCTCGATACGAACGGGGATGTCGAGATCGAGAACCATGCGTCGCACGACGGTCGCTTGTTGGAAGTCCTTTTGTCCGAAGAAAGCGACATCGGCGCAGGACGCGACCAGAAGTTTCGTGACGACGGTGGTCACGCCGTCGAAATGCCCCGGGCGATCGGCACCTTCCCAACGCTCGGTCAAACCCGACACGTGGACCGACGACCGAAATCCCGGTGGATACATCTCGTCGACGCCTGGGTGGTAGATCGTGTCGACTCCGAGTTCCGCGCAGAGTCGTCGATCGGCTTCCCAGGTGTCGGGATACGACTCGAAGTCACGCTGATCGTTGAATTGTTTCGGATTCACGAAAATGGTGACGACTACTCGGTCGGTGGTTTCGCGAGACCGACGGATGAGCGACGCATGGCCCTCGTGCAGAGCACCCATGGTCGGAACGACCCCCACGACGAAGCCGTCTCTCTGCCATCCTCGTGCCGACGACGAGAGATCCGACGCTGTTCGAACGACGTCCACTGCGGTTCGGGTAGCGGTCAGAGGAAGGAATGGGCGAGGTCGGGCCATGAGCCGTCGTGCACCTCGTCGACGTAGGCCCGAGTGGCTTCCACCACCGCGACTCCGAGTTCGGCGTACTGCTTGGCGAAGCGGTACCGACAGTCCGAGAGACCGAGGACATCGTGTAGCACCAGCACTTGGCCCGAACATCCCGGCCCGGCGCCGATGCCGATCGTCGGGATCGAGATCTTGGCCGTGATCTCGGAGGCGAGATCGTGAGGAACGCCTTCGATCACCACGGCGCACGCTCCCGCCGCTTCGACGGCCACGGCGTCCTCGATGATGCGTTCACGTCCGCCGGCCTCGTAACCGGCTTGCCGACCCTGAACTCGATGTCCCCCCATGCGGTGGTAGCTCTGAGGCGTCAACCCGATGTGTCCGACCACCGGGATGTCGCACCGGGTGATCGCAGCGATGGTGTCGGAGACGGCCACGCCACCCTCGAGTTTGACGGCTTCGGCTCCGGCCTTGACGAGAGCCACGGAAGATTCGACGGCCTGGGACGCACTCGAGTGGTACGAACCGAACGGCAAGTCACCGACGACGAGAGCCTTGGTGTGTGCACGAGCCACGCAACGAACGTGGTACACCATTTCTCCGATGTCGACCGGAATCGTGGTTCGCTCGCCCTGAACCACCGTTGCCACCGAGTCCCCGACGAGGATCATGTCGACTCCGGCGCGGTCGACGAGACGAGCGAACGTCGCGTCGTAGGCGGTGATCATCGCAATACGCCGGCCTTGCTCGCGGAAGCGGGCCAGATCGGGAACCGTCACCTTTCGGCGATCTTCCGGACGACGTTCAGCAGAGTTCGGAACCGCAGGCATTCGGACCCCCTTTCACCATCTTCGGACTGGTCCGACCAGAGGGGAAACTAGCCAGGGAGCCGAGATCCGGCACCACCGGATCGGTGGGATTCTGTGACTTCGGCCTCAGTTTCCCCGTTATGTGCGCCGGCTCGTCGGAGCGACCAGATCCCGATACGCCGGAGGCCCACCGACGAAGGTCGCCCGGAGAACGGCATCGGTGCACGCCTCGGCGAAGACCTCGGCGGCCGCCGCGAGCACCCGATTCAATTCGGCGACGGCGAGGTGTCGATCGGAGATGGGCCGTTCGTCACCGGTGGCCAGGCAGAAAAC
>JBEDFW010000242.1:0-3373 GCA_041174985.1 Actinomycetota bacterium
ACCCAACGCTTCCCGGCGTACGTGGGAAAGGTGGCCGCGGTCTTCTCGGGATCCTTGTAGTAGCCGAGTGGGATGTAGCCGCTACGCGCCAACTTGCCGACTTCGCCGACCTCGCAGATCCGGCCGTCGTCCGACAACACCGTGGTGTCGGGGCCGGTCTGGAACTTCGGAGCCGACAGCGGGCTGCCGTCGTCGGCGCGCGTGCCGGCCGCCCCCGTCTCGGTGGCGCCGTAGCTGTCCATGATCACGACGTTGGGGAGGGCCTGGCGCAGCTGCGCTCGCACACCCGTGGTGAGCGGCGCTCCCCCATTGCCGATCGAGAAGAGCATGGACAGGTCGTACGCCGACGGGTCGGCCAGGAGCGCCTCGGCGAGCGGCCGGGCCATGGCGTCACCGATCGTCGACAACGTGTTCGTCTTGGCCCGCGCCGCGAGTGCGAGCACTTCGTTGGCCTCGAAACGTCGGCGCGTGTACATCACGAACGCCCCGCCACCGATGATTCCGTTGCCCATGATCCACTGACTGCCACCGTGCATGATCGGCCCGATCCCCATGAGCCGCATGCGGAACGAGGCCGCCGCAGCCTCCTCGCCGAGAACTTCGATGCGTTCGATCGGTCGGTTGGCGCGCAGTGAATTCATGGCGCCGAGGATCACGTCTTCCGAACGCCACATCACTCCCTTGGGCATTCCGGTCGTTCCACCGGTGTAGAGGATGTAGGGATCGTCGCCGGAGCGGCCCGGAAAATCACGATCGGGTGACGCCGCGGCGAGAGCCGCTTCGTAATCGTCACCGAGGACGATCACGTTCTTCAACTGCGGGAGGTCACCCCGGATCGACTCGACCATCGAGACGAACTCGGGTGAGGTCACGACGGCGACACAATCGGCGTTGTCGTAGAGATAGCGGAGCTCGGCTTCGACGTAGCGATAGTTGACGTTGACCGCCGCTGCGCCGATCTTGGCGCAACCCCAGAAAGCCTCGACCCATTCGTGGCAGTTGTGGGCGTGGATCCCGATGTGCTGACCCCGCTTCACGCCGAGCGACAACAGGTGATTGGCGAAACGAGTCGCCCGTTCGTCGAGTTGTGCGTACGTGTACTCGACTTCGTTCGTGATGAGGGCCGGCTCGTCCGGGATCGCATCGGCGATCACTTCGAGAGCATCACCCAGGTTGATGCTCCGCGGATAGGACTTGTGCGCCACTTTCATTCCCCTTCGTAACCGTCGAGCATGTCCTTGAAACCGTACTTGTGGTGCGGGCCGATCGCCATGTTCTCGTACAACCCGTACCCGACGTGCGTGCGACCGTCGCGGTCGGTGTACGAGAAACGCGCCGAGTTGTCGACGATCCCGAACAGTCTCATCGCACCTTCCGGTGTGTTGGTGTCGAGTTCGAAATTCTGCACCACGAGGGGTCCCTGCCACATGCCGTGACGCCAGTCGGCGTCGTATCCGTACCCGGTACCGATCCCGATGTGCACCGGGAGCAAGGGTTCGATGGTCATCTGGTACACGAATCCGTCGTCGGCGACCACCCGAACGTCGGCACCGGTGGAGAAACGCGAGCCCTTCCGGTACTTCAACTGATGCTCGGGACGCCCGAGATGTTCGATGCGGCCGTCCGGGAAGATCCGCGTCGCTTCCTCCATCACTCGCGAGCCGTCGGGGTTCTCCTGCATGATGATCATCATCGAGTGATCCTCGAACCGGATGGGCGTGTAGATCCAGAACCAGCTGAACGGATTCGAGGCGCGGATGCCCGCCGGCTCGCTCTCACCGACCGGACGCACACCCCACGAACGATCACGCGTCCCCCACCATTGATCGGGAGTGAGCGCGAAGGTCTTTCCACCGGCAGTGAGGGTTCCTTCCCAGCCTCCGGTCTGGGCCAGACGACAGGTGTCGAAGATGACTCGTCCGTTCTCCCGGATGTAGTGACGAGGCTCCTCGAACGCGGGCATGGCCCCGTTCCAGATCGCATCGATGGAGATTCCCCACTCGTTGTCGACACAACGCACCCGAAGCTTTCGTAACGGCTCGATCACTTCGATGCTGAGTGGTCCGACGCCCGGCTTCATCCGATCAGCGGTATCGAGCGAACCCGAGGCCCGAACCACACGGTGCTGGCCCTCGTGGAACACGAGCAGATACGAGTCGATCACCCCGAGATTGGGATACACACCGAGACCGGCGACGAACATCGTCGTGCCCGACTTGTCGAAACCGTTGAAGTAGTAGCGATCGTAGAAATTGCGGTCACTGGTCGCCGCGTGACGCATCGGTTCGGAGATCTGGTGAATGGGGAAATCGTCGAGATTGCTGAGCATGGTCGTCTCCGGTCGATCAGATCGTGGTGAGCAGTGGGGCGACGTCGGCGGCGAAAGCCACCAGTTGGTCGCACAGTTCGTCGCAACTCCGGGCCTTGAACCGAACTTGCAACTGATTCACGCCGGGTGCCGTTCCGGCGAGAACGCGTTCGGCGATCGAAGACGGTGTCCCACTCAGAGTCGCCTTACCGACGTCCCATCCCGGAGAGCCGACGTACATGAACGGCGTGATGTGGCCGATCATGAAGTCGCCGCGGCGTCCCACGCGTTCGCGCTCGGCCTGCAGGATCGCCACCATGTCGGCATTGGACGGTCCTTGTGGTAACCAACCGTCGGCGAGGCGAGCGGCGCGTCGAATGGCGACCGGGCTCGACCCGGCCACCCAGATGGGAGGTCGAGGTTTCTGCGCCGGGCGGGGTCGAGCGCCGAATCCGTGGACGAATTCGCTCTCGAGTGCCGCCGCGAGTTCGGGAATACCTCGATCGAGTGCCTTGCCGCGATTCTCGAAGTCGACTCCGAGAAGGTCGAATTCGGCCTGCACGTGTCCGGCGCCGATGCCGATCAATGCTCGGCCGCCGGTGAGATCGTCGAGCGTGGCGAATTGTTTGGCCGCCACCCTCGGGTGGCGATACGGGAGCACGTACACGTGAGTGAGAAGACCGACGCGTGACGTGAGCGCCCCGAGCCACGCCAACGTAGCGATCGGATCGGCCCAGTGCGTACCCATGCCACCCACGGCCGATTCGGGCAGCGACACGTGATCGCACACCCCGACGTACGAGTACCCGTTGTCGTCGCACGTGCGAGCCAAACGGGCGAGTTCGGCCGGCCCGGCCGTCTTCTCCCAATCGGCGACGAAGTACGAACTCTGGGCCTGGATCGGCAACTGGATGCCGTAGATCCTCTTTCCTTCGGCGACCGTGAACATCGAACCCCCTGCGTCGATCTCTAGGTTCGCAGATCGGTCGCACCCGAGGGAATTCGCGAAGCGTGGCCGGCCGGATCACCCAAAAGTGGGACGAACCGCCCCCACAACCCTCACCG
>JBEDFW010000243.1:0-3832 GCA_041174985.1 Actinomycetota bacterium
AGCACGCCGTTGTGGCTCGCCCTGCTCACTGTTGGTGTCAACGCCGCAGTGGGTTCGCTTCGAGCGCTCGACGACGAGCAGCACTGGGACGTCGTCGGTCTGGCCACCTTCGGAACCCTCATGGGTCTCGGCGGTGGATTCATTCGTGACGTTCTGATCGGCAATCTTCCGGTCGAGAGCTTGCGCACTCCGTGGTACCTGACGACTGTTCTCGGCACCATCCTGCTCGTGCTCGTGGTCGGCCAATGGCTGGCCCGTATCAGCGTGTTGGTCACTCTGATCGATGCTCTTGCCCTCGGGTTGTTCTCGATCACCGGCACGGCGTACGCCCTTCGTGACGGGCTGCCGGTCGTACCGGCGCTCTTCATCGGAACGGTCTCGGCGGTGGGCGGAGGCGTGCTCGTCTCGGTGCTCAAGGACGAAGTACCCAAGATCCTGTTGGCCAGCGCACCGAACGCTCTCGTGGCACTGTTCGCGTCAGGGGTGTATGCGGCCGTCGAAGTGGGCGATCCGGGGGTGGCGGGAGTCGCGGGTATCGCGGCTGCGATCTTTGCCCACTACACCACCCGCTCACTTGGCATTCGGACGCGTCGCGCCACCGATCCACGTGCCCTCTTGTTCACTCGCTCCCGCGACCCCCACTGAAGTTCCCCTCCGGCGTTCTGGGTCTATAACACGACGCCCAGCGTCCGATGACAGACCCAGAACACCAAAAGAACGTCACGGCGTGGTGATCTCGGCCAGTCGCGCGGCCACCATGCGCTGCAAGAGCGATGCGTTCACTTTCCAGTCGAGTGGCACCAAGAAGGTGTGCTTGTTGATGGTGAGGTCGCCGAGCTCATCGGCGAAGTCGGTGAGAACGGAAGTGCTCCACGGATTGAGGGTCAGATGCTTGGTGGCCGCCGAGACGGCGAAAACGTATTGGTCTCCACTGCGAAGCATGGGCTTGTTCCAGGCCACGACAAGTTCGAGCCTCGGATACTTCTTGGTGATCGCAGCGAAAATGTCTCGCGTGAGAGTTGCTTGCCCAGCGGTGAGACTGGCGTAGTACGACTCGGGATCATCGAATCGACGCGAAGAGGCCGACCCTCGAAAATGCATCACGAGCGCATTGGCATGAGCTCGGCTGAAGCCGTGTGACTCCTGGAGGAGAGCCATCTGCTCGGCGTAGGGGCGACCCGACAAAGGTTTCAGCTGCTTCAGCCAATGACTCGCCGGCTTTCCATGTTTCTTCTCGATCGCCGGGAAGTACGCGGAGCGATCACCACTCGTTGAGGCCACGCCGGCACTGTAGTGAGTGCCGGCGTAGCGCCTCAGAATCAGCGGGGTTTGCCGGCGGCGGTGGCGGCGGGAACTTCGACCAAGCGACCCGATCGCACGTCGTAGATGTAGCCGTAGATCGGAATACGACCCGGTACGAGATTGTGGTTGCGAATACGCGACACGTCTTCCACCACGCTGTTCTCGGCATGAGCGATCGTGAGCCAGTTGATGTAGCGGCCGTCGGTCGATCCCGGCCCTTTGCCCACGTCGGTGAAACCGTTGGGGCCGAGTTGCGCGGTCTCGAGACTCGACTCGAGCAGGCCACTCATCACATCGTTGGTGAAGAACTCCATGCCGCAGTCGGTGTGGTGGATCACGAACCACTCGGCGGTACCGAGGAGCTTGTACGAGATCACGAGAGAACGGATGGCGTCGTCGCTCGCCCGTCCTCCGGCGTTGCGGATCACGTGGGCGTCGCCCTCGGCCAGGCCGGCGTACTTGGCCGGATCGAGCCGGGCGTCCATGCAGGTGAGGATGGCGAAACGACGGGCCGGCGGGAGGGCGAGGGAGCCCTTGGCACCGAAATTGGCGGCATAGTCGGCATTGGCCGAGAGCACGTCAGGCAGAACGGACATGAGCCTTCCTTTCAGGAGTTTTCCTATTTCCGATAATTATGACCGGAATAGTCGGGAATAGCAAATCGAAAGACGGTGACGGGGATGGAAGGCGATCAGCCCCGGACGATCTCGGGGAGAAGATCGAAGTACAAGGTCACGACCAGGGTGTCGTCGTCCACCTGTTCGCCGACCCCCGTCCAGTACTCGAGATGACTGGCCCGAAAGTCGGCGGCGTTCAGGTCACCTTCGGCTTCGGCCAACGCGAACTCGTCGGGCACGTCGGCAAAGCGGAGCACCTCCACACGCGTGATGCGCAAGGTGCCCACATGGCGACCGTCGTTGTCGAGCATGGCGAGGCATTCACCCACGTGTTCGACATCTTCGCCTTCGGCGTCGTAGTCGCGACGCAGCCCGGCCGTGGCGCGCTTCGCGCCGTGCAGCACGAGATTCACCAAGTTCTCGCGAGACGACCCAGGTGTTCCGAACTCGATCGAACGCAGACCGTCGACGCGTGGAAACATGCGGTCAAGATACCTTTGCCTCATGTCGATCGCCCGCGTGCTCGCCGTGACCATCGACTGTCACGATCCGGCTCGCCTCGCCGTGTTCTGGCGCGACGTGGTGGGAGGCGAGATCGACTCCCGCACGGCGTCCGACGACTGGGTTGCGTTGCGTGATGTGCCTGTTCTCGGCAATCTCGGTTTCCAGAAAGTGCCCGAGGGGAAGTCGGTGAAGAATCGCGTGCACCTCGACGTCGAAGTCGACGACATCGATGCCGCCACACCGCGAGTGGTCGCACTCGGAGCCACCGATTCGGGTTCGACGGTCGACGAGTCGACAGGTCAGTTTCGGGTGTTCCGCGATCTGGAAGGCAACGAGTTCTGCCTCATCCGCCGTTCGCACCCCCAGCATTCCTGACCAACCCTTGGCGTTCTGGGTCCAGAACACGACGCCCAGCGTCCGATGACAGACCCAGATCACCGAGGGGTTAGTTGAGGGCGGCCAGGAACGACGCCACGCGTCCGCGGGCTTGCATCGCCGAATCGTTCTCGAAGTCGGGATGATTCGTCTCGGCGAACAGATGCCCCGTACCCGGATACAGATACAGCTCCACCGACGGATGAGACGTCACCAATGCGCGGGCGTTGTCGATGTCGCCGTCGTGCACGAAGAACGGGTCGAATTCGTTGGCGTGGATCTGCACCGGCACGCCGTCGGGGAGTGGGTGCGCAAGCATCGACTCGGGCGCACAGGCGTAGAACAACACGGCACCGCGCGACCGCGGTCGTGTTTGCACGAGATGCTGGGCCGGCAGAACACCGAGTGAGAACCCCACGAACACCGCTTCGGAAGCAACGCGATCAGCGGCAGCCTCGGCTTGGTGCACCAGTCGGTCGAATCCGATCGATTCGGCATGGGCGACTCCCTGGTGCACATCAGCGAAGGTGCGTCCGTCGAACAGATCGGGCGTCACCACTTCGTGTCCGAACGACCGCAGCACATCGGCGTAGTCACGCAAAGACGACGTGAGCCCGAGCGCGTGATGAAAAAGAACGATCGTCGCCATCGCCTCGTCACGCTACGTGTTGGCCCGAGGGGTCGGTGAACTAGGTTCGATCCATGGACATTCGTAAGTTCGTGACGTCGTCGGAAGAGATCCTGGCCGAGTCGGGCCGTTCCACTGGCCGGGTGGTGCGCAAGGCGGTGTGCAGTGCGGTGATCGCCAATCCGTTGGCCGGTCAGCCGGGCGCCGACCTCACTGTGCTCGAGGCGATGGGAGCCGAGATCTCGGGTCAACTTGCCGAACGGGCCTTGGCCGCGCTCGGTGTGCGGCCCGACGAAGTGACCGCTTATGGCAAGGGATGCATCGTGGGCACCAACGGCGAGATCGAACAGGCCGCTGCGCTCATCCACCCGCGTTTCGGTGCGCCGGTGCGCAAGGTGGTGGTGAA
>JBEDFW010000244.1:0-7599 GCA_041174985.1 Actinomycetota bacterium
CATGACGGAAGCATAATTCGTCTGAACGAATTTTGGGAAGGGTCCCCGGCGGGAAAACCGCTGTCAGCGTCACACCAGACGAGGTGCGGGTGGAGGCTCAGGGGCCGCCTAGCACTCGGACGGTTCGGTAGAAGACCTCGGCCCAGGCCATGCAGGTGAAGCGGAACACGATGGCCCGAGTCGCGCAGTGGGCTCGCATGTCGCGCCGGAACTGTTCGTCGACTTTGGCGCGCCACTGGGCGGTCCACCACACGCGGGGTTGGCGTCGGTCGAACATCTGCAAGTTGCGATAGCCGAAATCGTGGCGACGACACGCGCGGGTGAAGTCGAACGACGCTCCGGTGCTGCCCACGATCGGTGCCGAGCAGTGGTCGGTGTGCCAGTCGAGCGTGGGTGGTGTGCGGGTGTCGGCCACGGCGATGAACGTGGCCATCGGGGTAGCGAACATCAACTGCTGGAAGCGGTCGGTGTCGCTCACGGGGGGATTGAACGGGGTGATGGCCAGTTGCGCAACGGCCACGACGAGGGCGACGAACGTTCCCACGGCACTCCTTCGACGAAAGGTCGAGGGAGTCGTGTGGAGTGTGTGAGAGCGATGGGCTCGAAGGCGATGGCACGGATCGGCCGATGAATTTCATAGGGTGCAGAAATGCTTCGTCGCTTGCGCTTGCCCGTTTCGATTCTCGCCACCGCGTTGTTGGTGGCCTGTGGTGGAGGAGGGTCATCGGCACCCAAGACACCTGCGACCGAGAGCGCCTTGAAGACGGCGGTTGCCGAGTTCGGCGATGCAATTCTCCAAGGTGACTCGGGGAAGGCCTATGGCTACTTCACCAAGCAGTGCCGCGACGATGTCTCGAAGGGCGAATTCGCCTTCATGGTCGAGCTTGCGACGTCGATGTTGGAAGGTTTTGCGGACACGTCGATTTCCGACATGCGAACGGGCGAGGTGGAGTTGCAGAACTTCACGGCGGAAAGTGCGGAGGCTCGGTCCACGGTGATCGATGGAAATGGTGACACGTTCTCATCGCTCGACGAATCGGGCTGGAGCGCGTGGGAATACCAGGACGGCGGCTGGCGGACGAGCGACTGCGAAGAATTCGGTGGTGGAAGTGGCGACCTCGACATGGGAGCGTCGAGTGATTACGACCCGTTCGCCTACCCCGAGTGTTCACTGCTCGTGGAGGGTCAGCCGGTACCGGAGGAATTCGGAACGGGTTCGGAGATCGATCTGTCGTGCGACGAAGGCACCGACACGTATTTCGGTTTCACGATGACGTGCTTCACCTCGGATCGTGAGTACGCCTCGAGCGATATCGGATTCGCCTTCATCGACGAGGGGATCTACTACTCGGGAGACGTGCGTGGATGCGCGCCGCCGTGTTCCGACCTGGTGGACGGTCGACCGGTTCCCGAATCGTTCAACGACGACTCGGCGTCGGGATTCAACTTGAATTGTGAATTGCCGACGGGTGAAGAGGACTACTCGTTCGAGTGGGACTGCTTCGACTCCGATCGGATGTACGTGCAGAGCAACGGTGGCTACGCCTTCGTGGACGACCGCATCTACGTGGCCGGCTCACCCGACTACTGCTGACCAAGGTCAGAGACCCAGGTGGTAGAGCAGAGCCTGATCGACCGCCTCCATGAGATCTTGGGGTAGTCGCTCGAGATACCGACCCAATCGCTCCTGAGAGATGGTCAGGATCTGATTGCACAGAATGGTCCCGCCCGCTCCATCGAGAACCGTTGTGGGCAGAGGGACGTTATGGGGGTACACGTTCCTGGGAACGGTGTGTGTGATGGCAACAACTGTGATGAGTGATGATCTCTCGTTCGTCCTGTCGTTGGAAACGACAAGGGCTGGACGATGTCCAGCTTGTTCCGATCCACGGTGCGGTTCGAAAGATACGAAGAGAACGTCACCCCTTCGGGGTCGGCTCATACTTCAGGACTGAGACTTGGGAAAATCTTCTCGCGCACACAGAACAGCGAATTCCGACCACTCGAAAGCTTCGACTTCGAGCTCGGGGCCGGGTACGTCTGGGTCGTAGGACGAGTTCGATGCCTCGGCAAGTTCAACTTTCTTGGGGTTCACCTCGTCCACGCCTCCTATTCTACGGCGCCCCAGGGTGGGCGACTTCCGAAGTGTGGGTATGCGGAGGGAATGAGGGAGGTCAGGCGTCGGCTGATTCGTTGATCTGCTGCGTCAGCAGCGCCATTTCCACGGCACCCACGGCGGCTTCGTCACCCTTGTTGTCGTGACCGGGTCCCGAACGATCGAGCGCCTGCTGGTTGGTGTCGACGGTCAGAACACCGAACATGATCGGCACGCCGGTCTCGAGCTGAGCGTTCTGAATTCCACGTGCGCACTCACCGGCCACGAAGTCGAAGTGAGCCGTTTCACCGCGAATCACCGCACCAAGTGTGATGATCGCGTCGTAGTTACCCGTTCGTGCCATGGTGATGGCGGCGAGCGGAACCTCGAAAGCGCCCGGCACCCACACTACGTCGATGTTCTCCGCGTTCACTTGGCAACGCTCGAGTCCGCGTTGAGCGCCGGCGAGCAATGCGGTCGTGATGTGATCGTTGAAACGACCACACACGATCCCGACGCTGAGGAGTGACCCGTCGAACGACGACGGGTTCTGCGGGCTGTTAATGCGAGTCATCAGTTGCTTCCTTTCGCCGTTTCCACCGACTCGGGCAGATCGATGAGGTGACCCATGCGGTCACGCTTGGTCTTCAAGTAGTCGATGTTCTCGGGCGTGGTGTGCGCACGCAGGGCGACACGCTCCACGACCTCGAGGCCGTAGCCGGCGATGCCGCCGTACTTGGCCGGGTTGTTGGTCATGAGGCGCAACTGCTTCACACCGAGATCGTTGAGGATCTGCGCACCGATTCCGTACTCGCGGCTGTCGATCGGTAGGCCGAGTTCGGTGTTGGCGTCGACAGTGTCGAGTCCACCGTCCTGCAATGAGTAGGCGCGGATCTTGTGGCCGATGCCGATGCCACGACCTTCGTGGCCGCGCAGATACACCACCACACCGCGTCCTTCGTCGGCGATGAGCTGCATCGCAGTGTGGAGCTGCGGGCCGCAATCGCAGCGGCGACTCGAGAACACGTCACCGGTCAGGCATTCGCTGTGCACACGCGTGAGAACGGGTGCGCCATCACCCACGTCACCGAGGCTGAACGCCAGGTGCTCGGTGTCGTCGAGATGACTGCGGAACGCAGTGCACGTGAAGATGCCCCAGTCGGTCGGCACCTGGGCCTGGCCGATGCGGCTCACCAACTTCTCGTGCGTGCGGCGGTACCGGATCAGTTCGGCGATCGACGACAAGAGGAGGTTGTGCTTCTTGCAGAACTCGATGAGCTGCGGAAGACGCGACATCGATCCGTCCTCGTTGACGATCTCGCAGATGATGCCGGCCGGGTGCAAGCCGGCCATGCGGGCCAGGTCGACCGCGGCTTCGGTGTGTCCGGCTCGCTTCAACACGCCGCCCTCACGGGCCCGCAACGGGAAGATGTGGCCCGGGCGAGCGAACGCCGAGAATCCGACGTCGGGATCGGCCAATGCGCACAGCGTGGCGGCGCGATCGGCGGCCGAGATACCGGTCGTGGTTCCCTCCATCAAGTCGACCGACACGGTGAAGGCCGTGCGATGACTTTCGGTGTTGTGCTCGACCATGAGCGGTAGGCGCAGATCGTCGCAACGCTCACCGGTGAGCGGAGCCACCACCACACCCGAGGTGTGTCGCACGATGAAGGCGATCTTCTCGGGAGTGGCGAACTGGGCGGCCATGATCAGGTCGCCTTCGTTCTCACGATCCTCGTCGTCGACCATCACGACCATCTCGCCGCGGCCGATGGCGGCCACGATCTCTTCGATCGGGGCGAAGGGGGGTGTGCTCATGATTGCTCCTTCGGGTGATCGCACGTTGCGTCGATCACGATTTCGATGTCGTCGCCGACGGGCCGAGTCGACACGAGTCGACCCCGCCAGAGATCGGCGATGGTGGGGGCGCCGTCACCGGCGAAGAGCGGTGTGCCGTCGTTCCCGCCCATGAAGGCCGGTGCCATGTACAGCACATAGCGATCGACGAGTCCGGCCCGGTGGAACGAGGCCGCCACTCGCGCGCCACCTTCCACCATCAGTTGCACCACACCGTCACGACCGAGTTCGTCGAGCAGATCGGGAAGCGGCCCGTTCCATTGGGTGCACGGATGCACCTTCGCCGACGCCGGTGCCGCGCCGAGGACGATGCGACGCGGAGACGGACCTTCGACGAGACGCGTGGTGAGCGAAGGATCGTCGGCGCGCACCGTTCCGGCTCCGACGACGATCGCCTGGCTTTCGGCGCGCAATTGATGGGCGGCACGACGAGCGTCGTCACCGGTGATCCACTGGCTCGATCCGTCGGCGGCTGCAGTGCGTCCGTCGAGAGTGGACGCCATCTTCAGCACGACGAAGGGTCGATTCGTTCGACGGTGATGCAAATAGGGGCGCAACTGATCGGCGGCGGCGCGCGTTCCGCATCCGACCTCGACCGAGATGCCAGCGGCGCGCAACTGAGCGAAGCCTTGACCGGCCACGAGCGGATCGGGATCGGTGAGCGCACTCACCACACGCGACACACCCGCGGCGACGAGTGCGTCGGTGCACGGGGGAGTGCGGCCGTGATGACTGCACGGTTCGAGAGTGGTGTAAGCAGTTGCGCCGGTGAGGTCGGCGTGTGCGGCGCGAGCGGCGTCGAGGGCCACGATCTCCGCGTGACGCCCACCGGGTGCTTCGGTCGCGCCGTCGAAGATCTGCCCGTCGGTGGTGACGATCACGCATCCGACCCAAGGATTGGGAGGCGAGACCGTGCGCGAGCGAGCCGCAGCGGCGAGTGCTCGTTGCATCATCGTGTCGTCGTTCATCGGATCGCTTCGTGGGTCGTGGGTAACCACGTGCGAGAGGGAACGGCACGACCAAGGCCCGGGCTCGTGCCCGCGCCTTCGCAGTACCCGTGCTCCCATCCGGACTCTGACCGTCGGCCCCGGAATTCCACCGGATCGGCCCTGGCTGGCGACGAATCGCTGGCCAGGGTTCGCGGGCTTTCACCGCCGGTTGGGACTTTCACCCACACCCCGCACGGGGTCGTTTGTATGTGCGGTCAGCCTATGCCCGGCTGGCGAGCAAACCCCAGGCCGACTCCACGTGACGGCGGTCGGTGGCCCGGCCGCCGATCGAGACCCGCAGCACACTGCGACCGTCGAGCACGGTGCGGGTGAAGAGGGCCTGGCCGGTGGCATTGGCCGCCTCGACGAGGGCGTCGGTGCGGGCGTCACCGTCGTCGGGACTCGTCCCCCGCAGGCGCAGGCACACCAGGTTGAGCGGATGCGGAGCGACGATCTCGAATCGCTCGTCGGCTCGCGCCCAGGCAGCGAGTTCATGGGCCAGACCCACGTGGCGACGGATCATCGACTGGAAGTGCGCCGTGCCCTCCGTGCGAATCGCGAACCACAACTTGAGGGCGCGAAAACGACGGCCGAGCGGGATCTGCCAGTCGCGGTAGTCGATCGCCTGACCGCTTTGAGCGGCGGCCGAACGTAGGTATTCGGGAAGGATGCTCAACGCGCCGAGAAGTGCGGTGCGGTCGGCCACCCAGAAGAGGTCGCAGTCGAAGTTGATGCCCATCCACTTGTGGGGATTGGTGCAGTAACTGTCGGCGACGTCGAGACCATCGTTCACCCAACGGTGCTCGGGAGCGAGAGCAGCGATGCCGTGCATGGCGGCGTCGACATGGAGCCATAAGCCATGCCGTTGCGCAACCAGTCCGATCTCGGGTGTGGGGTCGAAGGCGCCCGATGACGTGGTGCCGTGCGTGCTGCACACCCAGAACGGAACGAGGCCCTGCGCCTTGTCGGCGACGATCATGCGCTCGAGTTCGTCGACCCGCATGGCGAAACTCGCGTCGTGCGGAACGATGCGAATGTTGGCGGTGCCGATGCCAGCGATGCGCAGACCCTTCTCGATACTCGAGTGCGACTGTGATGTGGTGTAGGCGATGAGTTTCGTCGTATCACCCGTGCTGTTGACCGTGCCGTTCGTGGCGCGCCACCGTGCGGCGAGAATCGACACGAGAGTCGCTTCGCTCGCCGTTCCTTGAATGACACCACCACCGTTGTCGGAGGTCGAACGGAACTTGGCCGGCAGATCGAGCAACTCGTGCATCCAGTCGAGCATGAGAGTTTCGATCTCGGTACAGGCCGGTGAGGTCACCCAACTCATCCCTTGTACGCCGAGACCGGCCGACAGAAGTTCGGCCAGGATCGACGGGTAGCTCGCGTTGCCGGGGAAGTAGGCGAAGAAGTTCGGGTGTTGCCAGTGGGTGAGACCGGGGATGACGATGTTCTGCACATCGGCGAGGACGGCGTCGAACGATTCGGGCGTGGTGGGTGGATGCTCGGGGAGTTGGCGGCGAACGTCGCCGGGCTGGGCGGCCGAGGTGACCGGGCGCGCTTCGATCGTCTCGATGTAGTCGGCGATCAGCTCGATGAGGGCGTGTCCGTTGGTGCGGAACTCCTGGGCGTCCATATGGCTGACGCTAATCGCAGGTGGCTACGGTGACCCCATGGGTTCAGGTGTGCATCCCGACATCGATCCGGCGCGATTCGCTGTGCATCGCACGTCGGTGCGGGGGTTCGAGCAGGCGTTCGTGTACGAGCGGGCGCGCGGCGGTTCGGGCACGGCGTTGCTGTGCGTGCACGGGTGGCCGGAGTCGAAGCGCATCTTCTGGAAAGTGATCGAACCGTTGGCGGCGGCGGGCTTCGACGTGATCGTTCCCGACTTGCGCGGTTTCGGTGACAGCGGCTTGGCGCCCGACGGTTTCTACGACACTCCTTCGCACGCGCGCGACCTGTACGCGCTGGTGCACGATCACCTGGGATACGAATCGTGCGTGGTACTGGGCGGCGATCTGGGCGGCCCGGTGATCCAGGAAATGGCGATGCGCTGGCCGGAGTTCGTGTCACGGATGGTGTTGTTCAATTCGCCGCTGCCCTTCGACAAGGAGCGGATGGCGGGGATCGCCGGAACGCGCGCGCCGCGAGAGGCCGCCGACTACTTCATCCGCCAGGGAACCGACGCCGATGCATTGGCCGCCGAGTTGTCGACTGCGACGGCGCGTCGTCATTACATCGCGACGTTCTATTCGAGTCGGTTCTGGGCCCATCCCGGGACGTTCACGCCCGAGGAAGTGGCCTTCCACACCGAGCCGTTCGGTCGCGCCGAGGTGTTGCGGGCCTCGTTCGGCGGGTACGAGTCGGTGTTCGACGCGGCGAAGCGGTCGGAGACGCCGTTGATGGGGCGCAACGAGGTGACTCCCACGCTCGTGCTCTTCGGGCCGAGCGACCACGTGATCTATCCGGCGTTCGATCAGATGGCGGCGCAGGTGTTCGGGAAGTGCGTGGGACCGTTCCTGCTGCGGGATTGCGGACACTTCGTGCCGTGGGAGTCCCCCCACGCCCTCGTCTCCGCCACCTCCACTTTCCTTCACATTCCCCCCACCCTGTAGCGGAAGCGCGCTCTAGAAGTAGGGAGCGCTACAGAGTGGG
>JBEDFW010000245.1:0-2856 GCA_041174985.1 Actinomycetota bacterium
GACCCAGCGTCGCGGGCCGCCTCCCATTCGGAGCGGACCGCCAGATGCAGGATCACCGGGCGGTCCAGCCACCGTCGACGACGACGGACGAGCCGACCATGAACGATGCGGCATCGGAGGCCAGAAGAAGGAGCGCTCCGTCGAGTTCGGACAGGTCTCCGAGGCGCGGCAGCGGCGACATCTGGCGCACGAAATCCATACTCGCCTCGTCGTTCATCCCCACCGTCATCTCGGACGGGAACCAACCGGGACACAAGGCGTTGACCCGGACTCCCTTGCGGGCCCACTGCAGGGCGAGTTCACGGGTGAGATTCACGACGGCGCCCTTCGACGCGCAGTAGTGAGCCTGCTTGACCGGCGATGCCCCCACCAGACCGAACATGGACGCGATGTTGACGATGTTGCCGCTCCCCGCCTCGATCATGTGAGGTGCGACCAACTTCGACAGATGCCAGATGGCGGTGACGTTGACTTCCATCACTTCCCGGAACCAATCGAGTTCTTCTTTCTCGACCGGCACCTTGTACCCGATCCCGGCGTTGTTCACGAGAACGCGTGGCACTCCCACCTCCGACAGAGTGCGGGCGACGAGTCGCTCACGGTCGTCGGCCCGACTGAGATCGGCTTCCATGGCCACGGCACCGGGCAACTCGGCCACGAGCGACTCGAGTCGATCGAGTCGTCGGGCGGCCACGACGACCTTGGCGCCGGCACCATGAAGCACGCGAGCGAAGTGAGTTCCGAGACCAGCCGAGGCTCCGGTGACGATCGCGACGCGACCGTCGAGACGGAAGACGTCGAGCGGATCTTTGGGGGCTGAGGCGGCTCCGGACATGACGGGAAGATTACGAGCGAGTGCGTCGAATGTTCCGATTCGATGACATCCACATCAGTTTCGTGAAACCGCTTCGTTTTCTCGCGAGAAGTCGGCATGATCGTGCTCAGGAAGGGCATGACCATGTTGACGATCCACCCACTCGACCGCAACCGAGAGATCAAGCCCCTACGCGTCCCGGTGGTGCACCGCATCCCCACCCACGTCCTCGCCCTCGTCGTGAGCTCCATGGCCGCCGTCGTGGCCGGGGTTCTGCACACCACCACGGCGATCGCCGACGGCTCACTCGTCCTCGGCACGGTGTCGGTGGCCTTCGCCCTCAGCTGGATCAACTCGGCGCTGCCGGCTCGTCGCTGATCCCCGCTGCGCTGTCGCCGGTGACGGCACGGTGTGCCACGCTGGAACCATGTCGACTCGACCAGTGGTTCTCGTCCACGGTGCCTGGCACGGCGCGTGGTGCTGGGCTCCCCTTCAGGCCGAACTCGACCGCCGAGGAGTGGCGAGCCTGGCCGTCGACCTCCCCGGACACGGATCCACCGGAACGACGTTCACCGACCTGCACGGTGACGCTCGAGCAGTGGCCGAGGTCCTCGACGTTCAGGCCGGTTTCGGTCGCACCGCGCCGATCCTGGTCGGACACAGTTACGGCGGCGCGGTGATCACCGAGGTCGCGGCCGGCCGATCCGACGTCGCCCACCTCGTGTACCTCGCCGCCTTCGCCTTGCTCGAGGGGGAAACGGTGATGGGTGCGCTCACCGCCATGCCCAAGCGTGAAGTCGGATTGAGTGCCGCCATGCGACCGGGCCCCGACGGCACATCGACTCTGGATGCATCGCTCGCCGTTCCCGCTCTGTACGGATCGTGCGATCCGGTCGTCGCCGCCGCAGCCGTGGCTCGCCTGTCTCCGCAACCGATGGCGACGATGATCCAAGCGGTGAGCGGCTCACCTCTCGATCGAGTGCCCTCCACCTACGTCGTGTGCGAGCGAGACGATGCCGTGCACCCCGATCACCAACGCATCATGGCGGAGCGGTGCCGCAACACCGTCACGTTCGACACCGATCACTCACCCTTCGTCTCGATGACGAAAGAAACCGCCGACCTTCTCGAATCGCTGGCTCGGGCGTGAGGAGTCGCTCATGAAGATCCGCGTCGGAATCGGGCTCGGTGTCCGCACCACTCTCAACGACGAGGGATTCCTCGACGTCGTCGACGCCCTCGAGGAGTTGCACTACGACAGCCTGTGGTTGAGCGAACGTATCGGTGGCGAGGCACCCGATCCGATCGTGGCCATGTCGGTCGCCGCGGCCCGCACCAAGAAGCTGAAATTCGGAACGAGTGTGATGGTGCTGCCGGGACGCAATCCGATCCTGTTGGCCAAGGAGCTCGCCACTCTCGACCGCATGTCGAAGGGTCGCGTCTTGCCGGCCTTCGGATTGGGCGCCGTCGATCCCCACGAACAACAGGCCTTCGGCGTGGTGCGCGAGGAGCGGGCGAAGCGATTCGACGAGGCGTTGCGCGTGATGCGCGCCTGCTGGACCGAGGATTCGGTCACTCATCACGGCACCTACTTCCACTACGACGACGTGCGCGTTCTTCCCAAGCCGATCCAGCAGCCGATCGACGTCTGGTTCGGCGGTATCGCTCCGAGTGAACTCCGACGCGTCGGACGCCTCGCCGACGGATGGCTGCCGAGCTTCGTCACTCCGGCCGACGTCGAAGTGGGCAAGAAAGAAGTCGAACGAATCGCGGCCGAACACGAACGCACGATCGATCCCGAGCACTTCGGTGCTCTCATCCCGTACGCGCACGGTCCACTACCCGATGCGTTGAAGGGCGCACTCCAGGCTCGTCGCCCCGATCTCGACGACGTGGGACAGCTCGTACCGCAGGGGTGGAGCGCTCTCGTCGAGATGATCGAACGATTCGTCGCAGTGGGCTTCTCCAAGTTCGTGGTGCTTCCGATCGTCGAACCGAACGGTTCACGCGCGTGGGTCGATCACCTCGCTGAAGCCGCGCCG
>JBEDFW010000246.1:0-8142 GCA_041174985.1 Actinomycetota bacterium
GGTCGCTGCCGCAACACGGTCCGAAGCTCGCCGAGCCGACGCGGCTGTCCGATGACATGCCGTCCTTCGAACCAGGGTCGGCCCGATTCGGGATCGATGACCGAACCCACCGAATTGACCACGGCGAGAGCGGCGACGACATGGCCGTCTTCGGTTTCGATGCTGGCCGAACCCACGCCCCCTTGCAGTCCTCCGGCTCGAGCACCGGTCCCGGCTCCGACCGAGCCTCGAGCATGTGGTCGTGGTCGCGCACGGGAGGCCGCTCGTTGTCCGAACGACGAATCGGGACGATTCGCGAAGTAGCCGGTACGACCGAGATCGAAGATCACCGCACCCGGCACGATCGGTACGACCCACGTGGGATCGGAGCCGACGACGAAACCGCGTCGTTTCTCGGCCATCACCCGTGCGACTCCGGTGGCCGCTTCGAGCCCGAAAGCACTGCCGCCCGACAGACAGATCGCGTCGACATGAGAGACGAGGGCATCGGGTCGTAGGAGGTCGGTTTCCCGCGTACCCGGGGCCGCGCCGCGCACCGACACGCCTCCCGTGGTTCCGGGTGGTGCGACCACCACCGTTGTTCCGGTACGCCAGTGCGCCGAGCGTCGCTCGAAGTGCCCGACGGCGATTCCGGCGACATCGGTGAGGAATCCGAGGTCCCCGGTTTTGGTCATGACGTCATGTTGTCATCTCACGACCCGGTCGGACTCACCACTGCAATGAACGACGCAGGGCCCGGCGAAGAAGGACCCGCTGCGCTCCCACACGACTCGATTTCGCCGTCACTAGATTCGAGAACGTGACGACGGGGCCCGCGTATCCACCTCCTCGGCGTGGCCGGGTCAGCGGACTGATCGACCGCACCTTGCACTCGATCGTGGTGAGACTCTGGGAGAGGATCACTCGGATCGGAGCGATCGGACCGCACAGCCCCGAGGCTCGCGGGTACGGAAGCTTCGGGCCCGGCAGCATCATTTGCTTCCCACCGATCACGATCTACAACGAGAAATTCATTCACATCGGTCGCGACACCATGATCGGTCCGGGTTGTTCGCTGTCGGCCGGGATGGTTCCCGGACAGGTGTGTCTCAGTGACCGAGTGGTGTCGATCGGTGATCGCTGCCTGATCGGCAAGGGGAGTGGGATCGTCGGTCATTTCTCGATCGAGATCGGTGATGACGTCTGGACCGGCCACGACGTCTACATCACCGACCAGAACCACGACTATCGCGACACCACGATCCCGATCTCTCGGCAATCGATGCCGGAGAAACCGGTACGCATCGGTTCCGGATCGTGGATCGGGTTCGGATCGGTGATCCTTCCGGGCGCCGACATCGGTGAACACGTGGTGATCGGTGCGAACAGTGTCGTTGCTGGCCCGATTCCCTCGTACTCGGTGGCGGTGGGTGCTCCAGCTCGGGTGGTGCGCCGTTTCGTGGACGGCGAGTGGGTCGCCGTGGAGGCGTGATCAGACGGCCAGATCGGCCGGACTCGAGCACGCCTTCATGCGATTGGCGACCGTGAAATCGTTGATGTATTCGGAGATGGGCGCTCCGTCGAGGGTCGTCTCCGGAAACGGAGGGTTCTCTCCGGAGCGCAGCACCTCGGTGTAATCGCGTCGGTCGGCGATCAGCGTTCGGTAGTAGCCCGCCCAGGTGTCGGCCAACGCGCGATCGTCGTCGCCGCGTGGGATCTCGGCCATCACGTCGTCGATCATCGTCTCCACGATTTCGGTGGCGCGGTCGATCAGCTCGGCTCGTTGAGCCAGCGCTCCGTCGCCGACGTCGTCGATGCGACGGGTGTCGGCGAGTTCGTTACGGGCCAGATTCGCTTGTCGACAGATGAGATCGGCTCGCTCGGTCCAGGCTGTGTCGTCGAGCCGCGCGACCGACTCCTTGGGCGGGAAGAAAAGGGCCCAGATCCAGAACACGGCGATGGTCAGACTGACCAACGTCAAGAGGACCCGCACGGATTTGTTCACGGGGTGATCAGTTCGCGGGCGTCGGACGGTAACTGGTGGCCAACTGAAGCGCCGCCCCTCCGACACCCACCAGAAGCGTCACGAGGAGTCCGCTCCAGCCGTTGAACGCGATTCCGAGAGTGTCGTCGAGCGACCATTCACCAGGGCCGGCGATGCCGATGGCCAGCGCCCCCAGGGCGATCGTGGCGCAATATTCCCAGCCTTGATTGGGAAGGAAGACGAAGAACCCGACCTTGGCGTGGGCGACCACGATGGCGACGATCATGATCCCGATGACGCCCGCGGCGGCGAACGGTGTGAGCAGACCCGCGGCCAACAGCAATCCGGCTCCGATCTCGGTGGCCGCGGCGAGGCGAGCCTGCCACTTGGGCCATTTCATTCCGATGCTTCCGAACCATCCCGCGGTTCCAGCGAGACCGCCTCCACCGAACACCTTGTTGTAACCGTGGTAGGCGAGAAAGAGGCCGAGGCACAATCGCAGTACGAGCAACGCACCGTTGATCTGAGCGACGTCGTAATTCTCGTCGAAGACACCGGCTGACACGAAACCTGACCACGAGGCATGAGGCATGAATTCAGACTAGCGATGGCGTCTCCTGATAGGAATTCCCCGTGAGCGATCGCGGACGTTTTCGCCGAGCAGTCCGCTTGATGATCACCCTCGTGTCGTATCGTCCACGGGCTTTCGTCACGGCAGTGGCGGGAGCGGCCGTCTTCGCTTTCTTCACGGTCGCCGCTTCGTGGGTCCTTCGTTGGCTCATCGACGAAGTCGTGATGGTTCGATTCGAGGAGGGTCGGATCGATCGAGCGGGCCTCGGAGCCGGAATCGGTGTTCTGATTCTCTTCGCTCTGGTTCGTGCGGGCGGAGTGGTCGTACGGCGAACGTGGGCGGGCAAAGCTCAGTGGGGAGTGGCCGAGGACCTGAGCCGGGAAGTGCTCGACGTGGTCGTCGCCCAGCCGGTCTCGTGGCACCGCCGGCAGTCGACCGGCGACCTGTCGACTCGAGTCGGAGTCGATGTCGAGGCATCGGTGTCGGTGATGGCCCCGATGCCTTTCGCCAGTTCCGTGTTGTTGATGATGGTCATCGCCACGATCGGAATGGTCGTGGTCGATCCCGTGCTCGGCGTCGGTGCGGCGACGGTGTTCCCCGTTCTCATCGCCCTCAACGTCGTGTACCAACGACGAGTCGATCGTTGGTACGACTTGGCTCAGACGGAGCTGGGCGATCTGTCGGCGGCGGCTCACGAGAGCTTCGAAGGAGTCGCAGTCGTCAAGGCCTTCGGAGCCGAGACTCGTGAGTCGGAGAGACTCGCACGAATTGCGTCCCGGGTTCGCGGTGCCCGAATTCGGGCCATTCGCTTGCGATCGGTGTTCGACACTCTGCTCGACGTGGTGCCGAATGCGACGAACGTCTTGATCGTTCTCGTGGGAAGTATCAGAGTGCGCGATGGACACTTGACTCTCGGCGATCTCACGGCCTTCGTGTACTTGTTCACTCTCCTCGTCTTTCCGCTGAGAATCATCGGCTACGCACTCTCGGAGTTCCCACGGTCACAGGCCGGATACGCACGTGTGCGCTCGCTCGTCGAGCAGCCGATCGAACCGGACCCGAGAAGAGGTCTTCGGGTCTCGGATCGTTTCGAGATCGAAGGTCTGTGGGTCACCCACGACGGCGAACGATGGGCGTTGCAGGACGTCGGATTCGCGCCACCGATCGGTGGGACCACGGTGATCGTCGGGCCGACCGGATCGGGAAAGACGACGCTCGTCCAGACCCTCGCCGGTCACATCGGCATCGATCGAGGGAGCATCGCCGATCCTTTTCATCGGCGTGCTCTCGTTTTTCAGGAGCCGTTCTTGATCAGTGGAACCGTTCTCGACAACGTCACGTTCGGGCGAAACGTCTCGCGAGCCGAGGCCGAGTGGGCCCTGCGGATCGCCGAAGCGGGATTCGTCACCGAGCTCCCACAAGGAATCGACACCGTGGTGGGAGAACGAGGAGTCGGTCTGTCCGGTGGACAGCGACAGCGCATCGCGCTGGCACGGGCCCTGGCCATTCGTCCCGAGGTTCTGTATCTCGACGACGTCACCAGCGCCCTGGATCCGACGACCGAATCACTGGTTCTGTCCAACGTGACCGAA
This sequence comes from Actinomycetota bacterium, assembly GCA_041174985.1. Lineage (GTDB taxonomy): Bacteria > Actinomycetota > Acidimicrobiia > Acidimicrobiales > Ilumatobacteraceae > Casp-actino8. Next base: position 4,127 of record JBEDFW010000246.1, read on the forward strand.
GCGTGTGCGGGGACCACGATCGTCGCCGTCGCGAGTCGACCCACTCTTTTGTCGCGCGCCGATCTCGTCGTGTACCTCGAAGGTGGCCGGGTGAGCGCGGTCGGACGTCATCTCGACCTCCTGGGCGAGTCGATCGGTTATCGCGACCTGATGGAGGCCTACGAATTCGCGGACGACACGGATTCACGAGCGTCGGGAGTCTTCGATGAGTGACGCCCAGGAGAAATCAGGGACGATCGCCACGATCGGCGCTGGAGTCCAGGCCGCTCCGACTCTTCGCGAAGGCCTCGGGGCCACCTTGGCGCTGGCTCTGTTCGGAGCCGCCGGCCGGGTCGTGGTACCGATTCTCTTGCAACAGGCGATCGACAACGGCTTCACCGTCGTGGGCGGTCGGACAATCGTCGACGTCGAGACGGTCACCTGGCTCTGCGTGTACGGCGCCCTCGCCCTCGTCGTGACGTCTCTGGCTCAGCGAACAGCCGTGCTGCGACTCGGTCGAGCGAGTGAAGAAGCTCTGTACGGACTTCGGGTGCGCCTGTTTCAGCACGTCCACCGAATCAGCGTCGAGGACCACAACGACGAGAAGCGGGGAGCTCTCGTGGCTCGCGTGACGTCCGATGTCGAAACTCTCTCGCAGTTCTTCTCGTGGGGTGGCCTGGCATTCTTGTTGAACGGTGCCCTGATGCTCATCGTGAGTGGCGTCATGTTGGCCTACGACTGGTTGTTGGCTCTCGTCGTCATCGTCGTCTCGGCACCGCTGTTCGTCGTTCTGCGTCGCGTGCAGAAGTATCTCGTGGCCGCTTACGACCGGGTTCGTGAGACGAACGGTTCGATGCTCGGTACCACGAGCGAAATCATCAACGGAGCCGAGACCCTCATCGCCTACGACAGCGGAAAGACCTTCGCCGAACGAGCCACCTCAGCGGCTCGGGATCGGGCCGAAGCGCAGACGAGGGCCAGTCTCATCGGCGCGTTCCTCTTTCCTTCCGGGGAAGTGTTCGGCACGATCGCCGTCTCGTCGGTGATCGCCATAGGAGTATGGCGAGGGACAGGCGCCGATCTCACCGCCGGCGCACTGGTCGGATTCGTGTTCTTGACCTATCGATTTCTCGAGCCCATCGCCGAGATGACCGAGGTCCTCGACCAAACGCAGACCGCCGTGGCCGGCCTGCGTCGGGTGCTCGGGATCCTGGCGATCCCGGTCGGACCGCCGGTGGATCCGCGTCCGCTACCTGTTCCGGGAGGACCGATCACGGTCGTGATCGACGACGTGTCGTTCTCGTATCGTCCTCGGGAAGGCGACTCCGATGCTCCGCTCGAGCCGGTTCTGTCGCACGTGTCGGCGACGTTGCGTCCGGGAACCAAGGTCGCCGTCGTCGGGGAAACGGGGTCGGGAAAGACCACTCTCGGCCGAGTGATCGCGCGGCTCGTCGATCCGTCGCACGGATCGGTTCGTCTGAACGGAGTGCCTCTCACGAAGATCTCGAACGAGGATCTGCGAAATCGGTTGGTCGTCGTGCCACAAGAGCCATTCCTGTTCGACGACACGATTGCGGCAAACCTCTCGTTCGCCGTTCCGGACCTCTCGGAGGCAGAACTCGTTCGCCGAATCGACGAGCTCGACCTCGGCGACTGGTTGAATTCTCTTCCCGACGGATTGCGGACCGAAGTGGGACAACGAGGTTCGAATCTTTCGGCCGGCGAGCGTCAACTCGTGGCTCTCGTCCGGGCATCACTCGTCGATTCGTCGGTCCTCATCCTCGACGAGGCGACGTCGTCCGTCGACGCTCTCACCGAGGTTCGAATCGGTCGGATCCTCGAGAAGATGGCCAACGGAAGAACGACGATCGCGATCGCTCACCGACTCTCGACCGCAGCCAGGGCCGATCGAATCCTCGTTCTCGATCACGGCGTGCTCGTGGAGGACGGACACCATGACGACTTGATCGGCCGAAACGGACGATACGCATCGATGTACGAAGCATGGCTCGCCTCGTCGAACGGCCAGGAATGAGTGCTGGAGTCGGCGAGCCGTACGGCATGATGGCGTGATGGAGATCGTTCTCGTCCGGCACGGCGAGCCCGAATGGGTGCGTGACGATCTCAGTGTCGGGAACCCTCCGCTGACCGTCCGCGGAACACGCCAGGCCGAGCGCACTGCGGCCGCGTTGAGTGCGGAGAACTTCGACGAGGTGTGGGTTTCGCCGTTGATCCGTGCCCAAGAGACGGCGCTTCCGTATTTGTCGCGAACCGGGAGATCCCCCGGTCGGGCGTCGACCCAGGATTGGCTCGAAGAGATCCGAAATCCGCTCTGGCATGGGTCACCGAAGGAGCGGGCCGAGGCGGCCTTCGCCGAAGAGCGACGCCGTCCGGCCGAACTTCGGTGGGACGGTCTCGAAGGTGGCGAACCGGTCCGCGATTTCGTCGCCCGCATTCACACCAACGCGGGTCTCTTCTTCGAGGAACGAGGTGTGCGGCCGGTTCCGCACAGTTTGCCGGTGTGGGAGATCGACGACAGTGACCGTCGGATCCTCCTGGTCGCCCACGCCGGAACCAACAGTGTTCTGATCTGTCATCTCCTCGGTTTGGCCGCCACTCCATGGGAGTGGGAGCGTTTCGTTCTGGGGCATGCCTCGATCAGTCGGCTGGTGTCCTACGAGATCGGTGACGGACACACATTCGGTCTGGTGAAACTGAGCGACGTCGAACACCTCGATCGAGACGACCGCACGTTCTGAACGGAGGAGTCATTCATGAGTCTTGAACCCGACCCGATGGCCATCAAGCTCTTCAGCTTTCTGGTCTTCACGAAACTGGAGGGAGCGGTGACGGCCGGAATGATCCATCTCGGAGACCGGCTCGGCCTGTACCGAGCTCTGGCCGACGAGAAGGAGCCGATGTCGATCGATCGTCTGGCGGCCCGCACCGAACTGCACCCGCGCTGGGTTCAGGAGTGGGCTCACAATCAAGTCGCGGCCAAGATCGTCCTGCACCAACGACGCCCGGACGGAACCGAAATGTTGTCCTTGTCGCCCGAGGCGATCGTCGTTCTCGCCACCGAGAACCATCCGGCGTTCGGCATGGGTATGTTCCATCGTCTTCCCCAGACGATGCAGAGTCTCGAACATCTTCCCGAGTCCTTCCGGACCGGACTCGGACGTGATTACGACTCCCACGGTCCGGAGGGGGCGGTGGGCATCGAACGAAGTTTCGAGCCCTGGAGCAATGCCTTCCTCCTCCCGGTCGTTCTGCCCGCTCTCGAAGACGTGGTGCCCCGACTCGAGAAGGGAGCTCGGATCGCCGACATCGGTTGTGGGGCCGGTGGTGCAGCGGTGCTCATGGGTCGTCGATTTCCGGCGTCGCAAGTCACCGGCTACGACATCTCTCGTTACGCACTCGAACGAGCTCACACCAAACTCACCGAGTCCGGAGTATCGAACGTCTCGTTCGTCGATCCGCGACGGAGTCCACTACCGGACGACGAGTCCCTCGACCTGGTCACGGCTTTCGACTGCATTCACGACATGACTCATCCGACCGAGATGATGTCGGCCATTCGGCGCTCCCTGAAACCCGATGGTGTCTGGCTGCTGGTCGACATCAAGGCTCTCGACACCTTCGAGGAGAACATGAGCAGCAATCCGATGGCGTCGTTGATGTACGGAATCAGTGTCATGTCGTGCATGTCCTCGGCGATGTCGGAGCCAGATGGAGCAGGACTCGGAACACTGGGACTTCCGGAATCCAAGGCTCGCTCCATGGCGAAAGAAGCCGGTTTCACTCGTTTTCGTCGATTGGACATCGATCACTCGGTGAACGCCTTCTACGAGGTGCGGCCGTGAACGGGCCGAACACGAACCACATGAACCTGGCCGAGATCGCCGCGTTCTGCATTGGCCTCAGCCCCTGGGCCCATTTGGCAACTGTCGGTTCCGATGGCGCGCCCGACGTGGTCCCGGTGCACCCGTGCTGGGAGGGTGACGACATCTGGGTGATGATCGGGGCCGACTCGGTCA
>JBEDFW010000247.1:0-12605 GCA_041174985.1 Actinomycetota bacterium
ACCGTGTACTCCTCGGACGGTTCGACGAGATCGATGAGGTGGTGAGGAACACGCGAGCGCTCGTCGGCGGTGGGTTTGGCAGTTCCGATGTTCATCCCGCGATAGATCTGCATGGCGTCGATCGACAGAATTTCGGTGGGTTCCCCGCTTCTCTCGGCCAACGACATGGCGACGGCGGACTTCCCACTCGCCGTCGGACCGAGAATCGCGAGGGTTCGCACGACGACGTCAGAGCGACGCCACCGGAATTCGCGTCCGGTGGGCCGGTTCGGCCGTGAGTTCACGGAACTCGCCGACCAGATGGTGAGCCGCTGCTTCGGTGATCTCGACGATGCCGTAGCTTCCGACTCTCACGGGTGACGTCGGTCGGAAGTGCACGAGTTTGTTCTGGCGGGTACGTCCCGAGACGACCGTCGGGTCCTTCTTCGACGGCCCCTCCACCAACACCTCTTCGATCCGACCGATTCGGTCCCGGTGTCGGCGGACGGCGGCCCGCTCGACGACGAGGCGCAGTCGAGAGAAGCGTTCGGAGATCACGGCCGGGTCGACGAAGTGATCGACCATGGTGGCGGCTTCGGTGCCGTCGCGAGGCGAGAAGATGAAGGTGTAGGCGTAGTCGTACTCGGCCTCGGCCGCGACCTCGAGAGTCCGTTCGAAATCGTCCTCGGTCTCGCCGGGGAATCCGACGATGATGTCGGTGCTCACGGCGAGGTCGTGGATCGTTCGACGAGCCTCGGCCAGGCGTTCGAGATAGCGGTCGGCGGTGTAACCGCGATGCATGAGCGCCAACACCCGATCGCTACCGGACTGCAGCGGGTAGTGCAGGTGTTCGCACACCGTCGACGTCTCGGCCATCGCGACGAAAGTCTCGGGACGCATGTCCTTGGGATGCGGGCTCGTGAAGCGCACCCGGCGAAGGCCGTCGACCGCGCCGACTTCACGAAGCAGGTCGGCGAAGAGCGGACGCAGTGACGCTTCTTCCCCCTCGCGTCGACGAGCCAATTGCAAATCACGTCCGTAACTGTTGACGTTCTGACCGAGCAGGGTCACTTCGGTGACTCCCTGCGACACGAGGTCGCGAACCTCGGTCACGACGTCGTCGAACGGGCGGCTGATCTCGGCACCCCGTACCGACGGGACGATGCAGAACGCGCACGAGTTGTCGCAGCCGATCTGGATGGTCACCCACGCGTCGTACGACGTGGAACGCTTCGCCGGCAGGGCCGACGGGAACAATGCGTGATCGTCGATCACCGCCTCGTCGAAGATCTCGGTGACCGGGCCGTCGACACGGGCCCTCGTCACGAGCTCGGACGCACGATGGACGTTGTGAGTTCCGAGAACGACGTCGACCCACGGCGCTCGCGAGCGCACGGTCTCGCGGTCCTTCTGCGCCAGACAGCCCGACACCACGATCTGACGCTCGGGGCGAGCGTCCTTCCATTGACGCAGCCAACCGAGATGCCCGTACAACTTGTTGTCGGCGTTCTCACGGATACAACACGTGTTGAGGACGATGACGTCGGCGGCGTCGTCGTCTTCGACCGCGGTGAGACCGTCGGCCTCGAACAACCCGGCGATCCGCTCGGAGTCGTGCTCGTTCATCTGACACCCGAAGGTCCGAACGACGAAGGTGCGCGGCGCGTCCATCGGCGGTCAGGCTACCGGCGACGGTGCTGTGGGTCAGCCGTCGGCGTAGTCCCGAAGCGTTTTCGAGCCGGCCATGTGGCGCAGGCGCGCCAAGGTTCGCACTTCGATCTGCCGGACCCGTTCCCGAGTGATCTGGAATCGCTGTCCGACTTCTTCGAGTGTCGATCCATCGGTTCCGTCGAGACCGAATCGCATCCGCATGACCGCCTGCTCCCGCTCGGGAAGATCAGCGATCGCCAAACGGACCGCCTCGCGAAGGTGATCACGTTCGATGGAATCACTCGGGTCGACCGCCGTCTCCGAGGCCAGATTGTCGGCGTAGGTCAGATCGGAATCGTGACGGGCCGGTTGGTCGAGACTCGTGGTGTCACGCGCGATGGCCAACAGATCACTGATGCGTTCGGGATCGTCACCGAGGCGTTCGGCGATCTCGATCACCGTCGGCTCACGCTTCAACGTCGTGAGTAGTTCCCGCTCCGCCCGACGGATCCGGCCGAGATGTTCGACGGTGTGCGCCGGAAGACGAATGTTTCGGCTCTCGTCGGCCACCGCCCGCGAGATGGCTTGTCGAATCCACCACGTCGCGTAGGTGGAGAACTTGAAGCCGCGAGCCGGGTCGAATCTCTCGACGGCTTTCATGAGTCCGATGTTCCCGCTCTGGATCGCATCGGCGAGGGGCATGGCCGGTCGAACGAATCGCTTGGCGATGCTCACCACGAGACGGAGGTTGGCGGTGATGAGATCCTGACGCGCCCGTTCGCCGGCGTCGGCCAGACGTTGGAGTCGCCGTCGCTCGACGAACGTCAGCTCACCGTCACTCTCCTCGATTCGTCGTCGAGCCTCGCTCCCCCGCTCGATGTCCCGAGCCAAGCGGCGTTCGCCGTCGGCGTCGAGCAGGGGCGTGCGACTGATCTCGTAGAGGTAGAGGCGAACCGAGTCCTGATCGGCTCCGTCGTCACGACGCGACACCGATTTGGAACGCCCGAGGACGTGGCGGCGTGTCGTCACGTCCTCGGGCGGTTGGCCGTGGGTCTCGAGGTAGGGGCGCCGCAGTTCACCGCTGTCGTCCACTTCGAACGTCTGGTCGACCGTGATCCCACGTTCTCGATCGCCCGTCGAACGACGTCGATCGCATCCGGACTCAGATCGACGTCGTGCAGGACGTCGACGATCTCTTCGGCCGTGAGTGTTCCGCTCGAGCGACCGTGCGAGATCAGCTCGGCCCAGTCGTCACGTCGTATCCCGCGCAGAGGTGGCACCGACGAGCGCGATCCGTCTTCGACCGACACCCCCACCCCCGTTTCGCGTGTCGAACGCGTGCTAGACGTGCGGATCGCTCGCGTTCGAGCGATCCACGAGCCACCCTAGCAATGCTGTCGCAGCCTCCTGAGCGGTGCGCTCGACCGTGATGTCCTCCAGCCGTTGGCGGGCGTCACGATCGGCGAGGATCTCGGTCGGATCGACGATTCGAGTGCGGGCGGCCAGTGATCGACGAACCGCCACGCCGATCAGGTCGAAGGCCACCGACGGTGGATCGACGTCGATGTCGGCCACGGCTGCTCGCTCGAGAAGTTCGCGGACGTCGGGATCGGCGAGCTCCATGGCGTTGTCGAACAAACTGCCGGTCGGGCGCTCGGCCGCAGTGGCCAGTGCCACGAACGTTCGTCGCGCGACCTCGGACGCGAACAGTTCTTCGACCAACCACGGAGCGATGGCGTCCCAGTTCTGCAGGAGAAGGGCCACGGCCACGAATTCGGCGTTGAATTCGGGTACCGACGTGACCGGGACCGACACGACCTCTTCGCTGACCTCCACGCGGCGTCGTTGCTCGGCTTGGCGAGCGAGGTCCGCGACCGGAAGCCCGACTCGGGCCGCCACTTCACCGGCGTACAACTTGCGAACGTTCACGTCGGGGTGCTCGTTGATCACTTCGAGCGCCCGAGCAGCCACTCGGGCACGGTCTTCGGGGCTGCGCAACGGCGAGGCGGACACGACCCGGTTGATGCGAAAACCCAGGAAGGGCACCGCCTCGTCGATCGACGCGGCCAAGGCCTCGGGGTCGGACGACGCCAGGTCGCCCGGATCCTTGCCCTCCGGGAATCGAGCCACGGCGACTTCGACCTTGTACTTACGTTCCCACTCGTAGAACTTCTCGGCCGCACCCTGACCGGCCGCATCGGCGTCGAAGGCGAGAACGACTCGGCTGGCGAATCTCTTCAGGAGACGGACGTGTTCTTCGGTGAAGGCGGTTCCACAAGTGGCCACTGCACGCGGAATTCCGGCGCGATGGAAGCCGATCACGTCGGTGTAGCCCTCGCACACGATCACCTGGTCGACTTTGACGACGTCGTTCTTGGCCCAGTTGAGCCCGTAGAGCGTCTTTGACTTCTGGTACACCTTGGTCTCGGGCGAGTTCTTGTACTTGGCCGGGTCGGTGCTGCCCGGAAGAATGCGTCCGCCGAACGCAGCGGCCTCACCGGCATCGGTGAAGATCGGGAACATCACGCGGGCTCGGAACGAATCCTGGAGGCGATTGGCCTTGTTGGTGAAGGCCAGTCCGGTGTCGCGCAGCACATCCTCGGCGAAGCCCTCCTTGCGGAGGTGGGTGCTGAGCGAGTCCCATTCGTCGGGGGCCCAGCCGAGCCGGAACTGGCGGGCCACGTCGCCGGCCAGACCGCGCTGACGCAGGTAGTCACGAGCCGTCCGCGCCCCGGGTGCACTCAGGAGCTGTTGGTGATACCACTCCACGGCTGCGTCGAGGGCAGCCACCAATTGCTTGCGACGCTGCCGGTCCTTGCCTTCTCCCCCGGTCGTGTAACGCAGGGTGAGGCCGGCTCGATTGGCCAGCTTCTCGACCGCGGCGACGAAGTCGACGTGCTCGATCTCCTGAACGAAGGTGAAGACGTCCCCGGCGGCCTGACAGCCGAAGCACTTGTACCGCCCCGTTTCCTCACGGACGTTGAACGATCCACTCTTCTCGGCATGGAACGGACAGAGTCCGACCCAGTTGCGACCCGTCCGTCGCATCGCCACGTACTGCTGAACGACGTCGACGATCGACACCGACGAACGGACTCGCTCGATGTCCTCTTCGTGGATCGCCATGGGCGAAGGCTAACGCTCGTCGACGGGGGGCGGATCCTCGTGGTGCGGGAGCGAACGAGACCGATCGGCCTTCAAGGAGAAGCCGATCGCGGCTGCGATGACGATGGTGATCACGACGAGCGACAGCCAGGTCGGGATGTGGTACCAGCCGTGAACGAGCATCTTCACGCCGACGAAGGCGAGGATGATGGCCAATCCCTCTTTCAGATAACTGAAGCGGGCGTGTGCATCGGCCAGCAAGAAGTAGAGCGCCCGGAGACCGAGGATCGCGAAGGCATTGGACGAAAAGACGATGAACTGCTCGCGACTCACCGCCAGAACGGCCGGGACCGAGTCGACCGCGAAGAGCACGTCGGTGAACTCGATCAGTAGCAGGACGGCGAAGAGTGGCGTGGCGACCCGACGACCGTTCTCACGGGTGAACAACTTCTGGCCGTCGAATTCAGGTGTGGTGTTCACCACTCGATTGATGAGTCGGTAGAAGCGACCCGATGCCGGATCGATCTCGTCCTCGTTCTCGACCACCAACTTGACCGCGGTGAAGAGCAGGAAGCCACCGAACACGTACAGCACCCAGTCGAAGCGCTCGATGAGCGCCACCCCGGCGAAGATGAAGATCGCCCGCATGGCGAGAGCCCCGAAGATGCCCCAGAAGAGCACCCGGTGCTGGAACTTCGGCGGGATCTTGAAATAGCTGAGGATCAGCGCCCAGACGAAGACGTTGTCGACGCTCAGACTCTTCTCGATCAGATAACCACTGATGTACTCACCGGAGGCCGCGCCACCGAAAGCGATGGCGATGACGCCGGTGAAAGCGAGTCCGATCGAGATCCAAGCCGCACTCTCGATCGCCGCCTCACGAACGTGCACCTCGTGCGCATTGCGATGGATGACGAGGATGTCGACGGCGAGAAGGATCGCGATGAAGACGACGAGCGCCACCCACGCCCAGCCCGGCACCGAGAGTTCGACGAAGTTCGATGACGTGGAAGAAGCGCTGAGCGCGGGGAGCGGCACGTTGTTCAGGATCGAGTGAAGATTCCGCCGATACCGCCCGAGCTACCGCTCGACGGCCCGATCGCCGCTTGGATCCAACCGAGGAACTCGTTGGGGTTGCGAGTCTGCGTCCAGACCTTGCCCGGTCCGGTGAAGTCGAAGATGAGCCCTTCGCCGCTCTTGAACGTCTGGACCAATCCGCCCGACGCCTGTCGAATGTTCATGGTGACCGAACCTTCGTACGCGACCATGTGGCCGGTGTCGACCGAGAGAGTTTCGCCAGCGGCGAGATTCCATTCCTCGAGCGCTCCGTAGCACGAGAACACAACCGGGCCCGTGCCCTCGGCACGCAGGATGAAGCCACCCTCCGAGCCGAAGAGATTCTTGAATCCACCCCACTGCGTGTTGATCTCGACACCAGGATCGTTGGCGAGCCAGGAACCCTTCGAGATGAACAGAGGTGTGGCCGGGGTGACGTTCATGACGACGACGTCACCGGCCAGACGGGCCGCCACGTCGACGAAGCCACCCTGTGCGGGTGCGGTGTACGAACTCACGAAGAAGCTCTCGCCACCGAGGGCGGCGCGCTTCAGGCTCTTCATCACTCCGCCTTCGGCCTTCGACTGGATCGTGACGCCGGCCGACATGGCCATCATGGCGCCACTCTCGACGCGGACGGTCTCGTTGGCTTCGAGGTTGATACGGGCGACGGCGAAGGCCGGGCCTAGACGTGTCTGGATCTGCATGGCTCTACTTTCTGTCCCCCGCGGGTGACGGTCACTTGGTTTCCGACTTCTTACCACCTTGGGAAGCGATGACTGCCTGGGCGGCGGCCAGACGGGCGATGGGCACCCGGAACGGTGAGCAGCTCACGTAGTCGAGGCCGACGCGGTAAAAGAGGTCGATCGACTCGGGGTCGCCTCCGTGCTCCCCGCAGACGCCCAACTTGATGCCCGGCTTGGCCTTGCGGCCGCGTTCGGAGGCGATCTTCACGAGCTCGCCCACACCGGTCTGGTCGATCGTCTCGAAGGGGTTGCGCTTCAGCAACCCGGCCTCGAGGTAGGCCGGCATCATCCGGCTCTCGACGTCGTCACGACTGAACCCGAAGGTCATCTGGGTGAGGTCGTTGGTTCCGAAACTGAAGAAGTCGGCTTCCTCGGAGAGTTCGTCGGCCCGCAGCGCGGCCCGGGGAGTCTCGATCATGGTTCCGATCGAAACCTTGGGCTTCTTGCCACCCGCACCCTTGGTCGCCTCGGCGATGCCGTCGACGACCCACGAACGAGCCAGCGCCAACTCTTCACGAGTCACGGTGAGCGGGATCATCACTTCGACGATCGGCTTGCCACCCTTCTTCGCTCGTTCGGCGGCCGCCTCGAGCAGAGCACGCACCTGCATCGCGTAGAGGCCCGGCTTGACCACACCGAGACGCACACCGCGAGTACCGAGCATCGGATTGAATTCCGACCATTCCCTGGCCACGGCGAGCAAGTTCTCTTCTTCGGCCGACAGGCCGTGTTCGACCTTCTTGATCTCGAGTTCGTCGACGCGAGGCAGGAACTCGTGCAGCGGCGGATCGAGGAGACGTACGGTGACCGGAAGACCGTCCATCGCAGTGAGGATGTCGATGAAGTCCTTCTTCTGGACGACTCGCAACTCTTCGAGAGCGGCGGCCTCCTCGGCCGGTGTACGAGCCAGGATCATGCGACGCACGACCGGCAGACGGTCGGGAGCGAGGAACATGTGCTCGGTACGACACAAGCCGATGCCTTCGGCTCCCATCTGACGAGCATTGGTGGCGTCCTCACCGGTGTCGGCATTGGCGCGGACGGCCAGCTTGCCCTTGCGGATCTCGTCGGCCCATTTCAAGATGATCTCGAACTCCTTGGGCGGCTTGGCCGAGGAGAGCTTCACTTCGCCGACCACGACGTTGCCGGTGGTTCCGTCGAGCGAGATCACGTCGCCCTCACGAACGACCACGTCGCCCACGGAGAACTGCTTGCCGGAGATCTTGATCGCCTCGGCTCCGACGACGGCCGGCGTTCCCCATCCGCGAGCGACCACGGCCGCGTGACTCACGAGTCCGCCTCGCGCGGTGAGGATGCCTTGCGACACCATCATGCCGTGCACGTCCTCGGGGCTGGTCTCACTGCGAACGAGGATGACCTTCTCGCCACGGTCGGCCGCATCGGCGGCTTCGTCGGCGGTGAAGTAGACCTTGCCCACCGCCGCACCGGGTGACGCGGCGAGACCCTTGGTGAGGACCTTGTTGTTCCCACCCTCGAACTGCGGATGCAGGACCTGATCGAGGTGCTCGGCGGCAACGCGCGAGACCGCTTCGACCTTGCTGATCTTCCAGACACCCTTGGGACCCTTGGTTCCCTTGGTCATGTCGACGGCCATGCGCAGAGCGGCCGCGCCGGTTCGCTTGCCGACGCGGGTCTGGAGCATCCACAACTTGCCCTGCTCGATCGTGAACTCGGTGTCGCACATGTCCTTGTAGTGCGCTTCGAGGCGAGCGAAGATCTTCATGAGCTCGGCGTGAATCTTCGGGAACTGCGCATCGAGAGCATCGAGATCTTCGGTGTTGCGAATACCGGCGACCACGTCTTCACCCTGCGCGTTGACCAGGAAGTCACCGTACGGAACGTTCTCGCCGGTGGCGGCGTTGCGGGTGAAGCCCACGCCCGTACCCGAGTTGTCGTCACGGTTGCCGAAGACCATGGTCTGAACGTTGACCGCGGTGCCGAGATCGTGCGAGATCTTCTCGCGGACGCGATAGGCGATGGCACGCGCCCCGTTCCAACTCTTGAAGACGGCCTCGACTGCTCCGCGCAATTGAGCCTCGGGCTTCTGCGGGAACGGCTTGCCGGTTTCACGCTTGACCACTTCCAGGTAGGCGCGGCAGAGATCCTTCAACACCGCCGGCGTGAGTTCGGCGTCGGACTTCACTCCGGCCCGATGCTTGGCGTCCTCGAGCGGATGCTCGAACAGCGCCCCATCGACACCGAGAACGATGCGTCCGTACATCGAGATGAAACGGCGATACGAGTCGTACGCGAAACGCTCGTCGTTGGTCACGGCGGCGAGACCCTTGACGCTCTGGTCGTTGAGACCGAGGTTGAGGACGGTGTCCATCATGCCGGGCATGGAGAACTTGGCACCCGAACGCACACTCACGAGGAGAGGATCCTTGGGGTCGCCGAGTTTGCGCTTCATGGCCTTTTCGAGCTTGGCCACCTGAGTGCGGATCTCGGTGTCGAGCGATTTCGGCCAACCCGAGTGCATGTACTGACGACACGCATCGGTGGAGATCGTGAACCCGGGAGGAACGGGCAACTTCAGGACACTCGTCATTTCGGCGAGGTTCGCGCCCTTGCCACCGAGCAGATCTTTCATCTGCATGGGAGGACGACGGTGTTTGTGATCGAATGAGTAGACGTACGGCACGGTTGGCGAGTCTACGACGGGCGAACCGTCAAGTAACAGTCCGAAACTGGCATCGGCAAGCGACAACGGCAACTCGCATCGGCACCTAGCATCGGCATCGTGAGGATCCTGGGCTTCCCCCTGCAGATTCGCCCCGGTTTCGCGGTTTTTCTCCTCCTGATCGTGGTGCTGAACGGAGTTCCGCTCGGCATCTGGCTCGCCGGGTCAGTGGCCTTCTTCACCGTCGCTCACGAACTCGGTCACGCCTTGGCGGCACGTCGCACCGGAGCGACCGCTCGCATCTCACTCGATTTTCTCGCCGGCTACGCGTCGTTCACTCCGGTGCGACGTCTGACCCGGCGCGAACGTGCGGGAATCGCCTTGGCTGGACCCCTCACCCAGATCCTCCTCGGTGTGATCGCGTTGTTGGTGATCGGCGTCAACCCATTCGACAGCGCCGACTTCGCATCCGAGGCCCACTCACTCGCCATCTGGTGGGCCGGACCGATCATCGGTCTGTTCAATCTCGTGCCAGTGATGCCGCTCGACGGCGGCAACGTCGCCGCCGAACTGATCGACCTGGCGCGCCCCGGTCGAGGGCGCGACATCATGATCCGTCTCAGCGTTCCGATCACCGCCGGGGCCCTCGTCGGGATGTTGATCGTTCCTGATCTGCGCCCTATCGCGACCTTCGCCATCATCTTGCTCGTCATCCAGATGCAGTTGCTCGCTGCCGTCACGAGACCCGATCGACCGGAAACCGCTGCCGACATGGTGCGACTGCTCGCCGATGCCGAGAACCAGGCTTGGACGACCGGCCGACCCGGATTGCTCCCACCCGGTCGATCGCTGTCTCCATGGTGGTCGGCATCGACTGCCATCTCCGCCGGGGACCGCGAACGAGCGCGCGAGACGATCATGTCCGATCTGCAGGACGAGTCGGGACGACCCCGAACCTGGTGGCCTCCGCACACGGCCACTCCCGATCTGCTCGAGCCGATCCTCGATGTACTCCCCCAGCCACTCCCCACGCCGACACGTGAGTGGCCGGCCCAGAGCGTCACCACACTCGTGTGGGCGTTGAAGCGAGTCGGCCGCCATCACGAGGGCGCGCGTTTCGGCGCCGAGGTGTACCGAACGCATCCGTCGACGATGCTTGCGATCGACGTCGCCGCGTGTCTGGCCGCCGAAGGCCACGACGATGCGGCCGCTCAATGGCTCACCGTCGCCGCCCGGACCGCGGATGCCGACGACACGAGCGAAACCCTTCTTCTCCTGGCTCTCCGAAACGATCAGGAGTTCGAACGCCTGCGGGAGCGAGACGACATCCGACGTCTCACGACGCTCCTCGCCGCCACTCGGCGGACCGACTGATCAGATCTCGACGCCACGTCGGACGTAAGCGAGAGCACGACCCCCCGCCACCGACGTGATGCGCGCCACGACCGTCCCGTCACGCACGATTTCGTCACCAGGTTCGTGTCCGTGCGAGTCCTCGAGAACGCGCAAGGCGAACGGAGCTTCGGCCGCCCGGCTGTCCATTCGTTCCACGAGCTCTTGTCCGGGATAGCACCCCTTGGTGAAGCTCACCGCGCGCGGCACGACTCCAGTCGCCGCCGGCAGAGTCGATCCGGCTTCGATTTCCGATCCACGACGTGGCCAGCCAGCCTTCACTCGTTCGACGTCGAGCTCGGGACTCTCGTCGTCACCCGTCCGGTCACCGATGAGAAGGACGTCGCGTGCCGTCCCGTCCCCCCACCACGCATCGACGGTCACGCCGTCGGCGGTCGAGACGGGAGCCGAGGCCGCGTCGTCACCGCGGTAGCAGACACAGGTGAGATCGACCGGCTCGATGTTCACGTCGACACGGATCATGAACCGACGCAACCTCGCGAGCAGTTCGTCGAGTCCACCGCGATCGAGATCGAGGAGGAACTCCTGATCGGCGAGACGGGTGACCCGCGCGAGAGACACCACTTTGCCCGTCGGGTCGAGGAAGAACACCTGACGGGCCGACCCGATCGTCAGCGACGAGATGTCATTGCTCGCTTGCGAGTGCAGATACGACGCGGCATCACGCCCCGTGACCCGACAGGCGTCGTGCCGTACTCGAGCGATCATGCCGAAGTTCCTCCGGCTCGCCGGCGGGCGGTCATTCGTCGAGCGGCCGGCACAGCGGCGAGGAGGGCGGCGGCTTTGTTCCGACATTCGAGGTCCTCGTCGGACGGATCGCTGTCGGCCACGATGCCGGCGCCGGCTTGCAGGTAAGCCGCGCGGCGACCGACGAACATCGTGCGGATGGCGATGGCGGTGTCGAGGTTGCCGCTGAAGTCGACGTAACCCACCACGCCGGCGTAAGGACCTCGTTTGACCGGTTCGAGTTCGTCGATGATCTGCATGGCCCGGACCTTGGGAGCTCCACTCACCGTTCCGGCCGGGAGCGTGGCCCGCAGAACGTCGATGGGTGATCGACCGTCGACCAGTCGACCGCTCACTTGCGAGGTGAGGTGCATCACGTGGCTGTACTTCTCGAGCGACATGAGTTCGTCGACCACGACCGATCCGAACTGGGCGACTCGCCCCACGTCGTTGCGAGCGAGATCGACCAGCATCACGTGCTCGGCAACTTCCTTGGGATTCTCCTTGAGTTCGGCGGCCAGACGACGGTCGTGGTCGTCGTCGGAACCGCGCTTGCGAGTCCCGGCGATCGGTCGACTGACGACACGGCCTTCGAGCAATTGCACCATCGGTTCGGGAGAACTGCCCACGATGGTCAGTTCGGGTTGGCGCAGGAAATACATGTACGGACTCGGGTTCACCTGCCGAAGGACGCGGTACATGTCGAACGGATCGGCGTCGAGCTCGATGTCGAAACGCTGCGAGAGCACGACCTGGAAGATGTCTCCGGCGCGGATGTATTCCTTGGCCACCTCGACGGCCTGCTGGAATCGACCCCCGCCCATCGACGAGCGCGCTTCGGGCAACACGTCGTCTCGGGACGGCGGCTCGACCGGTGAGTACGCGAGGGGACGGGCCAGATCGGTGGCCGCGGCGACGCAACGTGCCGCGGCTTCCTCGTACGCGGCGTCGAGTCGCTCGCCGTCGACCCCGAGCACCGGGACGCTCTCGATCAGATAGACCCGTTGACGCCAATGATCGAAAGCGGCCAACGATCCGATCACGTTCATGACGGCGTCGGGAAGATCACGGTCGTCGGCTGGCACGTCGGGCAGGTGCTCGACTTCACGAACGACGTCGTAGCCGAGGTAACCCATCACACCGCCCTGGAGCGGAGGGAGTCCCTCGATCACCGGACTCCGGTACACCCGGAGCAGCTCGTCGAGTGCCGCGAGCATGCCGCGGTCTCGCGGGACCGAGTCGGGCACTTCACCCTCGATCGTGACGGTCCGACCTCGAGCCGTGAGTGT
>JBEDFW010000248.1:0-3272 GCA_041174985.1 Actinomycetota bacterium
GCCGCCGATGTGATCACGTCACCGGCACCGGCGACGGCGGCGAGTCGTAGGTCGGGCCCGTGGCTCTTGGAGTAACTGCGGATGTGCACTGTGCGCGAGGGGAGGTGTTCGCCGACGCTGACCGGTTCGCCCTGTGCGATGTCGCCGGAATGGTCGTCCTCGACCACGACGATCTTCGACCCGTTCGGCGCTGCGGCGACCAACTGGGCCACCTCGCGCGCGCGTCGCTTGGTCATCGTGATACCGGTCGGGTTCTGGGCGCGTGGTTGAAGGAACAACGCAGTGGGAGACGACGCAAGAGCTCGTTCGAGTTCGTCGAGGCGGATGCCTTCGTCGTCGAGTGGAACTCCGATCACGACGGCGCCGAGTCGTTCGAGCAGGTCGAGAAGTGGTGGGAAGGTCGGATCTTCCACGACCACGCGATCGCCGAGGTGCACCACGACCTGCGCGATCCGATCGAGTGCGTCGAGGGCGCCGTCGACGACCGTGAGTTCCTCGGGTTCGAACGGCCACGTGGCGCGCAACGCAGCCTCCAGATCGGGGAGCACCGCGTGATCGAGGTAGCTGCTCGTGAGTGAACGTCCGCTGATGTGTGCGAGAGCGGGCCCGAGGTCGGGCAAGAGTGCGGCGTCGGGGGTGCCGGTCGACAGATCGATCCGGAAGTGACCGCGATCGTCGGGATCGGCGACGAGCCGTCGGTACCGCCGCGGCGATCCGGGTCCGGTGGGCTGACGCACGAACGATCCGTTGCGTCCGAGAGTCTCGATGGCACCGATGTCGGCAAGAGTCCGCCATGCTTCGCCGACCGTGGTGGGCGAGACCCCGAGGCGTTTGGAGAGTTGACGCACCGTCGGCAGGCGGGTGCCCACGCTCAATTCACCCGTCGAGACGAGTCGACCGATCGCGGTCGCGATGCCGCGAGCACTTCGATCGTCGATGGAGCGTTGGATGAGGTCGATCATGGTCGGATGTGTCGAAATCGTGAACGATTGTCCTGGCACAATAATGGCATTGTCCCCTTTTCCGTGTGCCAATTACTCTGAGGTCATCGTTTCGCGCCGGGTGGCCGAAGTGAGGGGAGATCGACATGGAACGTGACGTCGTCCGCGCAGCGTTGCTGCAGACCGATTGGGCCGGCACGAAAGAGGCGATGATCGACAAGCACGAAGTCGCCGCCCGCGAAGCAGCCAAGCAGGGTGCGCAGGTCATGTGCTTCCAGGAGCTCTTCTACGGCCCCTACTTCTGCCAGGTTCAAGAGAGCGAGTACTACGGCTACACCGAATACATCCCCGACGGACCCACCACTCAGCGTTTCCAGAGCATCGCGAAAGAACTCGGCATGGTTCTCGTGCTCCCGATGTACGAAGTGCACCAACCCGGCGTGTACTACAACACCGCGGCGGTCATCGATGCCGACGGCACGTACCTCGGCAAGTACCGCAAGCAGCACATCCCGCAGGTGAAGGGCTTTTGGGAGAAGTTCTATTTCAAGCCTGGCAACGGTGGCTACCCGGTGTTCGACACGGCGGTCGGCAAGGTCGGCGTGTACATCTGCTACGACCGCCATTTCCCGGAAGGTTGGCGCGCCCTCGGACTCAACGGCGCCAAGATCGTGTTCAATCCGTCGGCTACGCACCGCGGACTCTCCGAATACATCTGGCGGGTCGAGCAGCCGGCAGCAGCTGTCGCCAACATCTACTACGTGGGCGCGATCAACCGCGTCGGCATCGAACCGCTGGGCGAGAACGACTTCTACGGGCAGAGCTACTTCGTCGATCCCGAGGGCAAGTTCGTCGGTGACGTGGGCGACCCGTACAAGCCCGAACTGATCGTGCGCGACCTCGACATGAAGAAACTTCAGGAAGTTCGCGATCGGTGGGCGTTCTACCGCGATCGCCGGCCCGACGCCTACGACGAACTCGTCGAGGCGTAAGTCTTCACAACCACTGGATCCACACCACGAAAGGGGAGGGGAATGGGAAAGATCCTCATCAAGAACGGCAAGGTGATCTCGCCCACTGGCGTGCACGAGAACGACGTTCTGATCGACGGTGAGACCATCACCGCGGTCGGTGGTCGTGGCTACTTCGCCGGCGCCGAACAGGGTTGCGACAAGGTCATCGACGCCCAGGGCAAGTACGTGATTCCTGGTGGTGTCGACGTGCACACGCACATGGAACTGCCCTTCGGCGGCACGTTCGCCTCCGACACCTTCGAGACGGGTTCGCAGGCCGCGGCCTGGGGCGGTGTCACGACCATCGTCGACATGGCGGTTCAGCGTTACGGCGAGAACGTGTTCGACGGTCTGGCCGAATGGCATCGAAAGGCCGATGGCGAGTGCGCCATCGACTACGCGTTCCACCAGATCATCGGCGGCGTCGACGATCAGTCGTTGAAGGCGATGAAGTACCTCACCGAGCACGAGGGCATCTCGTCGTTCAAGTTGTTCATGGCGTACCCCGGCGTCTTCTACTCCGACGACGGCCAGATCCTGCGCGCCATGCAGACCGCCGCCGAGTGCGGCGCGATGATCATGATGCACGCCGAGAATGGAATCGCGATCGACGTTCTGGTGCAGCAAGCTCTCGCTCGAGGCGAAACCGATCCTCGGTATCACTCCTACACGCGCCCGTCACCGCTCGAAGCCGAAGCCACCCACCGGGCCATCGTCCTGTCGCACGTCGCCGGCAACGTTCCGCTCTACATCGTGCACATGTCGGCCGGTGACGCGCTCAACGAAGTCGCCGCGGCTCGTCACCACGGTCGCAACGTGTTCGCCGAGACCTGTCCGCAGTACCTGTGGCTCACTCTCGAAGAGACTCTCGGCCAGCCCGGTTTCGAGGGCTCGAAGTGGGTGTGTTCCACGCCGGTCCGCTCGCGCGACAACGATCCGCACCACATCGGTCAGATGGGCCACGGTCACCAGGGTGATCTCTGGAAGGGCCTGCGCATGAACGAACTGGCCGTCGTGTCCACCGACCATTGTCCGTTCTGCTTCAAGGATCAAAAAGAACTCGGCCTCGGTGATTTCTCGAAGATTCCGAATGGCATCGGCGGTGTCGAGCACCGCATGGAGCTCATCTACCAAGGCGTGGTCGCTGGCGAATTGTCGCTCGAGCGTTGGGTCGAGACTTGCTGCACCACTCCGGCGCGCATGTTCGGCATGTATCCGAAGAAGGGCATCATCGCCCCCGGTTCCGATGCCGACGTCGTGGTCTGGGATCCCAACACCAAGACCAAGATCGGCATCAACGACAAGCACCACATGAACA
>JBEDFW010000249.1:0-13403 GCA_041174985.1 Actinomycetota bacterium
CCAAGACACCGTGGGCGACCTTCCCGTGGTATCTCACCGGTCAGATCGGTTACATGGCCTCGCCCACGTGGCTCGCCGCCGCCGACGCTGACGCGACCCTGCAGTCGCAGCCGGTCGGTACCGGACCGTTCGTGTACGCCGACTACAAGCCCAACGAGTACTACAAGGGCACCAAGAACGCCGAGTACTGGAACGCTCCGTACCCGTACCTCGACGAGATCGAGTTCATCCCGATCGCCGATGGTCTGAAGCGCCGAGACGCCCTGAAGGCGGGCGACGTCGACGTCATCCACACCGGAAACGGTGAAGTGATCACTGAATTCCGCGAGTCGTCCGACGTCGAATCGATCGAGATCACCAAGAACGGCGAAACCGCCTACACCTTGTTGCACGTCACCAAGGAAGGTTCGGCGATCGCCGACAAGCGTGTTCGTTGCGCCATGGCCAATGCCACCGACAACGCGACCGTCAACGAGGTCGTGAGCTTCGGAGTCAACCAGTTGGCCAGCGGACCGTTCTCGCCCGACCAGGTCGGATACCTCGAGGACTCCGGTTATCCGATGGTGCAGGACATGGCCAAGGCCCAGGAACTCATCGCCGAGTACAAGGCCGAGAACCCGGGTGAACTGAAGATCGCCCTGGCCACCACGACCGACGCCACCAACCTGGTCATCGCCAACTACCAGAAGGGTTGGTACGAGGAAGCGGGAATCGACGAGGTCACCATCGACCAAATCGACCAGGCGAACTACATCGTCACTGCACTTCTCGGCAACTTCGAAGTGTTCCAGTGGCGTAACCACGGTGGCGTCGACCTCGACCAGCAGTACTTCTGGTGGCACTCGTCGTCGTCGCTACCGGTCGGTTCACTCGCCCTCAACTTCGGCCGCATCAAGGACGCCAAGCTCGACGAACTTCTCGACGAGAACCGCGGCACCCTCGATCCGGTTCGCAAGCAGGAGATCGCCGAAGAGGTCAACCGCCTCTTCGCCACCGAGTGCTACAACCTGTGGGGTTAGTACCAGGTGTGGATGATCGCCTTCAAGCCCCAGTTCAAGGGCTTCGCGGCGGCCAACCTCATCCTTCCCGACGGCACGGAGGCGCTCGAGGGCTCCGGCATCGCCGGCACCTTCTACGTCTCGTCGGTCTGGAACGCCGGCTGATCCAGTCATGACCGTGAGCCAGGGACCCACGAGGGGAACGACGTGAGATATTTCTGACAGAATCTGATCCAGCTCGTCATCGTCGTCTTCGTCGTCACCTTCGTGGTGTCCCTGGCCCTCGGCGCCATCCCCAACGCCGAGGAGCGCATCATCGCCTCCACTGGTCAAGGGGCCTTCACCGAAGAAGAACGCAACGCCATCCTCGACGAGGTCAATCTGCGCGATCCGGCGATCGTGCAATACGGCCACTTCGTCAAGGACTTCGTCACCTTCGACTGGGGTGTCACCTTCGGTGGCAATCAGTCGGTGCGTGAATCGATCTGGGACGGACTCCAGATCTCGCTACGGCTGATGGTGTACGCCCAATTGGTGGCTCTGCTCATCGCCGTCCCCCTCGCTCTCCTCGCCGCCTATCGCAACGGCGGCATCTTCGACCGGGTCTCCACGAGTGTCTCGTTCGGCTTCATCTCGGTTCCGAACTACGTGCTCGCGACCGTGCTCGGTCTCTTGTTCACGGTTCGCTGGAAGATCTTTCCGGCCCTCTCGAAAGACATCGGTTTCTTCGAGGCCCCGTTCGATCACTTCAAGAACTTCTTCCTACCGACGATCGTGCTCGCTCTTCCGCTCGCCGCCACGTACATGCGCCTCCTGCGCTCCGACCTCATCAACACCCTGCAATCCGACTTCATCACGACGGCTCGAGCCAAGGGCCTCAGCACGTCGCGAATTCTCTTCGGACACGCACTGCGCCCGTCACTCTTCTCGCTTCTCACCGCTGCCGCCGTGAACGTCGGCGCCCTGGTCGGTGGATCGGTCGTCGTCGAAACGGCCTTCAATCTGAACGGCCTCGGTCGCAAGACCGTGGTCGGCATCTTCAGTTCCGAGTTCCGTCTCGTGCAGATCACGGTCGTGGTGCTGGCCCTGGTGTACGTGCTCATCAACTTCCTGGCCGACATCATCTACGGAATACTCGACCCGCGAGTGAGAGGAGCTCGCAGTGCCTGAGGAAACCGTTTCGACCACCGAATCAGCCGTGGCCGCACCGTCGCCCGCCGCCAAGCCGACCAAGTACCGCAAGCGCGGTCGTGTCACCAAGTGGCTGTCGATCATCTGGCTGGTGCTGCTCGTCTTCACCGCGGTCGGCGCGTCCTGGTTGCCGTACGTGAAGCACGACTGCTCGCAGTTCGACGAGAAGGCCGACTGCCGAACGCACATCGATCCGAACCCACTCCTGTCGGAACGCCCGCCCTTTTGGGCCACGTTCTCCGACACCACTCGTCCGGTCGTCGGCGACGCCCCCGAACGAGTGGGCTTGTTCGGTACCGACACCAACGGCTTCGACATCTTCAGCCGCTCGATGTTCGGGGCCCGCAACTCGCTCTTGATCGGCGCCATGTCGATCATCTTCGGCATCCTGATCGGCGGGGCACTCGGTCTGGTGGCCGGCTACGTCGGGAAGAAGACCGACCGCGTGATCGACACGATCATGAACATGTTCCTCGCCTTCCCGGCCTTGCTGCTCGCGATCTTCATCGTCGGTTTCTTCGGATCGTCCGGCGCCGACACCGCCGAATCGCGGTCCATCGGTCCGATCATTCTGGCCCTCGTGATTCTCTCGATCCCACCCATCGCCCGCTTGGTCCGTGCCAACACGATGGTCTTCGCCCAACGGGAATTCGTTCTCGCGGCCCGAAGTCTCGGCGCCAAGAACGGTCGCATCATCGTGCGCGAGATCCTGCCCAATGTCATGCCGGCCATGGTCACCTTCGCCATCACCGGTATGGCCATTCTCATCGTCGCCGAAGGAGCACTCGCCTATCTCGGTCTCTCGGTGAGTGCGCCCACGCCCACGTGGGGATCGATGATCTTCGGTGGTCAGCAGAAACTCGAGACGGCCTGGTGGATGGCGATCATGCCGGCCATCGTGCTCTTCTTGACCGTTCTTTCCATCAACCTCCTCGGTGACGTCCTCAGCGAGAAGTTCCGGATCAAGGAGGCGATCGGCTGATGAAGCTGCAGGCCGAATCACGCCGCGAGTCCGGGCGCCTCCTCGAGATCGACGATCTCTACACGTACTTCTCGACCCCGATCGGTGTCGTCAAGTCCGTCGACCACGTGTCGTTCGGTCTCGACCGTGGTCGTCGACTCGGCATCGTCGGCGAATCGGGTTGCGGAAAGACCGTTCTCTCGCGATCGATCATGGGTCTCCTGCCCCGCCGCAACGTCGTGCGCGGCGGCTCGGTGAAGTTCGAGGACCGCGAGCTCACGACCATGAGCCTCAACGAGCGTCGCAAGATCTGGGGCGCCGAGATGGCGATGATCTTCCAGGATCCGATGACGTCACTCAACCCGGTCATCCGCATCGGGAAACAGCTCTCCGAGCCCTTGCAGATCCACCTCGGTTACGACCGAGCCACCGCCATGGAAACCGCGCTTCGGCTCCTGACCGACGTGGGCATTCCCGAGCCCGAGAAGCGCCTGAAGCAGTACGCCCACGAACTGTCGGGTGGCATGCGCCAGCGCGTCATGATCGCCATGGCCCTCGCCTGCGGACCGTCGGTGCTCTTCGCCGACGAACCCACCACCGCTCTCGACGTGACGGTTCAGGCGCAGATCCTCGATCTGATCGAGAAGCAGCGACGTGATCGCAACATGTCGCTCGTTCTCGTCACCCACGACCTCGGGGTCGTGGCCGGCCACACCGACGACATCATCGTCATGTACGCCGGACAGATCGTCGAGAAGGCTCCCACCACGACACTGTTCGCCGACATGAAGATGCCGTACACCGAGGCTCTCTTCCGCAGCATTCCCAAACTGGAGAGCCCGAGCCACACGCGACTCGTCACGATCGGCGGGCGTCCGCCGAATCTCATCTCGCCTCCCACTGGCTGTCGCTTCAGTCCGCGTTGCCATTACGCCACCGACGTGTGCACCACCACGCCTCCCGAACTCCGTGAGGCGTCTCCCGGTCACGCCTTCGCTTGTCACCACCCGGTCGGCTCCGACCGTTGGCACGAAGTCAACGTGTCGCTCTCGACGACGAACCGACAGGTGGAGGTCAGCTGATGGCGGGCACCGGAAAGAGCCATCTGCGCGACGACGCCGTACTGCGCGTCGAGGACCTCGTCGTCGAATTCCCGGTCGGTCGAACCGGCCTGAAGGTCAATGCCGTCTCGGGCATCTCGTTCGACGTGCGGCGGGGCGAGACGCTCGGCATCGTCGGTGAATCCGGTTGCGGAAAGTCGACCACTGGTCGCGCCATCATGCAACTGCCCCGACCGACGTCGGGTCAGGTCTGGTTCGAAGGTACCGATCTGAACTCGCTCGGTACCGACGAGATGCGCAAGTTGCGCACCAAGATCCAGATGATCTTCCAGGACCCGATCTCCTCGCTCAATCCGCGACGCAGCGTTCTCGACATCGTCACCGAGCCCCTCAACATCTGGAAGATCGGCGACAAGGCCGATCGTGAGGCCACGGCCAAGGCGGTTCTCGAGGAGGTCGGCATCGATCCGGCGGCTGCGGCGGGTCGACGGGCTCACCAGTTCAGCGGTGGTCAGTGTCAACGCATCTCGATCGCGCGCTCACTCGTGCTCTCGCCATCGCTCATCATCTGCGACGAGCCGGTGTCGGCACTCGACGTCTCGGTCCAAGCCCAAGTGCTCAACCTGCTCGAGGACCTGAAGCGTGATCGTGGTCTCACGCTCATCTTCATCGCTCACGACCTCGCCGTCGTGAAGAACATCAGCGACCGGGTGGCCGTGATGTACCTGGGCAAGATGTGCGAGGTCGCCGAACCCGATTCGCTCTTCGCCCAACCGGCTCATCCCTACTCGAAGGTTCTCATCGACTCCATCCCGGTCGTCGATCCCACTGCACCGCTGGCCGAGATCGCCGTCAAGGGCGAACCCCCGTCACCGGTGTTCCCGCCGAGCGGCTGCCGTTTCAACCCGCGGTGCCCCAACGCACAGGACCGTTGCCGAACCGAAGAACCCGCGATTCGCGAGATCGCCCCGCGGCACTTCGTGGCTTGCCACTACCCGCTCTACGGCGGCGAGGCTCCGGTCAGCGTTCGCACCTGATCACTGATTGCGAAAGACCGGCGGACGCTTCTCCACGAACGCCATCATCGCTTCGCGCGCGTCGTCGGTGTGACTGGCCATGATCTGTTGGCGGTTCTCCAGATCGATGGCCGCCTGCATACCCGGAATTTCGAGCGCGGTCCACATCGCCTCTTTGGTGAGAGCGATACCGAACGGCGAATTTCGCATGATCTCATCGGCCTTGGTGAGTGCGGTGTCGATCAACATCTCGTCGGGCACCACGTCGACGAGCAAGCCGATCCGATAGGCCTCGGCCGAATCGAAGACTCGCCCGGTGAGCATCAATTCTTGAGCGCGGGCCACTCCTACGATTCGCGGCAGCAACCACGACGTTCCGATGTCGCAAGCCGAGAATCCGATACGAACGAAGGCAACGTTGAACTTCGACGACTCGGCTCCGATGCGTACGTCGCTCGCCAGGACGAGGGCCAGGCCTCCCCCAGCAGCCGCACCGTTCACGGCGGCGATCACCGGCTGGGGCATCGATCGCATGTGCGTCACGAGCGTGGCGATGTGCTTCTGCGTGGCGAAACCACGTTGAGTCGCACCGATGTTCTCGCTGTGCGGCGCGAGTCCGTATCCGCCCAGATCGAGACCGGCACAGAATCCTCGGCCCGCGCCGGTGAGAATCACCACCCGGCAGTCGGGGTTCACGGCCAGTCGATCGAGATGGTGGTGCAGAGCCTCGACCAATTCGCTCGTCATGGCGTTGAGACGATCGGGGCGATCGAGCCGGAGAAGGGCGACGCCCGGACGGGGCCATTCGAGGGCGACGGGCGACGGAGAATCGGTCGACGAAGTCATGGACTGCAGTCTGCCCCTCCCGAACCACGCCCAGCACACCGTGTAGCGTCGAAGTGACCCGACCGGGGTCGTTTCGTCCCATGAACACGATCACGGACTCCTCCTCCCCTTCCCTCGCCTGGCGCATCGCCCTGCGACACGCGGCGCTCGCGTACGTGCTCTCGCGTGTGTGCGTGATCATCGGCGCCGCCATCGTCGGTGCCGAGATGCGCTCCGACGACAACAAATTGCGGGAACGTCTCATCTGGGGATTCTTCGCCAAACCCGATCCACACGCCCGCGAAGCCGTGCTGCCCAGGTCGGCCTCGTCGATGATTCTCGACGTCCTCACCTCGTGGGACGGCATCTGGTACCTGCGTATCGTCCGCCGTGGCTATCCCGAGTACGTACCGACTGGAATCACCTACGACGATCCGGAAGCCCGCGTCGCCTTCTTTCCGATGTACCCGTGGTTGGTGCGCACCGTCGACCGGGTCCTGCCCGGGGGTGACACCTTCGCTGCTCTCGTCGTCAACCTCGTGCTCGGAGCGGTGTTCGTTCTTCTGGTCGGGCTCTTGGCGCGTCATTGGTTCGGCGAGAGCACCGCGCGTTCCGCGATGGTGCTGGCTTCGTTCTTCCCGGGCAGTTTCGTGCTCTCGTTCGCTTACAGCGAAGCGCTGCTTCTCACGCTCGCCGCCGCCTGCCTGCTCGCCCTCACCCGTGAACGGTGGTTGTGGGCCGGAATCTTCGCTGCCATCGCCACCGCGACTCGACCCAACGGAGTCGCACTCGTGGCCGCCACCGCCGTGGCGGCATACGTCGCGATCCGACGGTCCCGTGAGTGGAGAGCACTCGTCGCTCCGGTTCTGTCACCGATCGGTTTCGTGGCCTACCAGTTGTGGATCGATCGCCACGCCCACGAGACGCGTGTCTGGTTCCGAGTCCAAGGGGAAGCCTGGAAGGAAGGTGCCAGTTTCGGTCTCACGGCGATTCGCAACACTCTCGAAGCCTTCACCAAACCGCTCACGTCTCCCACCGATCTCATCACGGCCGTTGCTTTCCTCGCGACCCTGCTCGTCGTCTGGATCGCCTGGCGTCGCGTACGCCTACCCGCGCCGGCCGCGGCCTACAGCGCGGTGATCATCGCCTTGATGCTCCTTCCGGCGACGGTCACGGCTCGGCCCCGCTTCTTGTTCACGGCCTTCCCCCTCTTCATCGCTGCGGCCGTTTGGCTCGACGACGATCGCCGACGTCATTGGTGGCCGTATCTTCTCGCCACGTGTGGAACCGGGCTCACCGCCCTCACGGCGTTGTACGGGGTCTACGGAGCGATTCCGTGAGCGAAGCCTCGGCGTCGGCCCGTGACGCCATGCGACGTGATACTCGTCGCCTCACGTTCGGTCTCGTTCTCCTCGCGTACGTTCCGGCTCTTCTCTCCGCACCTGGTCGTGTTCCCGGCGACACCAAGTTGTCGCTCTATCTCGATCCCGGTCGCTTGATCGGCGATGCGCTCTGGACCTGGGACACTCGTCAATTCAACGGCTGGGTGCCCCATCAGAACGTCGGCTACCTGTGGCCGAGCGGACCTTTCTATTGGTTCTTCGATCTCCTCGGCCTTCCCGACTGGATGGCCCATCGTCTCTGGATCGGCACGCTGTTGTTCCTCGCCGGAACCGGGGTGGCCTTCTTCGCGCGACGCTTGAACCTTCCGACGACCACCGTCGTCGTGGCCGCTCTCGTCTACCAGTTGTCGCCGTACGTGCTTCCGTACATTTCTCGAACCTCGGCACTCTTGCTTCCCTGGAGCCTGCTCGGTTGGATCCTGGGCGTCAGCGTGGCCGTGGCCCGACATCGTCGAGCCCGGGACATCGCTCTCTGGGCGCTTCTCATCGCATCGACCGGTGGCCTCAATGCGACCGCCCTGGCGATGATCGCGCCGGCCCCTCTCGTGTGGCTCATCGCCGAGAGTCGCGGCCGACCGAAACGCTCCGTCGTCTCGCTCGTCGTCGGACTCGGGATCGTGGCCGTCGCCGTCAACCTGTGGTGGATCAACGGTCTGGCGACCCAGGGTCGGTACGGAGCGCCCGTTCTGTCGTACAGCGAAACTCTTCCGTCGACGGCCGCCACGTCGACATCGACCGAAGTCCTCCGTGGTCTCGGCTATTGGCTGTTCTACGACCGCAACGTGGCCGTCGAACTCACGTCGGCCGCTGAGCCGTACATGCAGCTCGGTCCGATTCTTCTGGCCGGACTCGTCCTCGGCGCGATCGGACTCGTCGGAGTGGTGCTGTTGCCGAGTTCGGTTCGGCGACCCGCTGCGGTCGTGCTCGTCGTCGGTGTGATCCTCGCCGTCGGACCGCACCCCTTCGACGATCCATCGCCTCTGTGGTCGTGGGCCGCCGACCATCCGACCAGCGCACTCAGTTTGGCCTTGCGTTCGTCGACCCGCGCCGCACCTCTCGTCGTGCTCGTCCTCGCCCTCGGCGCCGGTGCCGCCGCCACGCGCATGGGTTCCCGACTCGTCGAACGTGGACTCTCGAGACGCCGGTCCTCGCTCGCTCCGATCGCCGTTGGCGCGCTGGCCGTGGTGAATCTGCCGGCACTCCTCACCGGATCTCTCGTCGACCCGGTGGTCGATCGTCCCGAGAACGTCCCTGCGGCGTGGCGAGAAGCGGCCGAGTTCCTCGACACTCGACTTGCCGACGGATTCGACGGCGCGGTTCTGCTCGTTCCCGGCATCGAATCAGCGGCGTATCGGTGGGGATATCCGGTCGATCCGATCCTGCCGACTCTCACGGAGAAGCGATTCGTGAGTCGCGACTGGCTGCCTCTCGGAAGCGCTCCGTACATGGACGCGCTCTACGCACTCGACGACGCGTTCCAGAACGGCACCGTCGATCCGGCATCCGTGGCGCCGATGGCGCGACTCCTCGGAGCCGACACGATCATGGTCGTCAACTCCCACGAATACGAGCGCTTCGGCACGGTTCGCGCCGAACGGGCATCGCTTCTTCTCGGCGACGATCCACCGGGCCTCACGCGTCTGGCCGATTTCGGCGAACCGACGATCAATCGTTCCGATCGGTTCTGGTCCGCCGACGACGTACTCGCTCCCGCGCACGCTCTGCCCGAGATCACGCTCTGGGCCGTCGACGACGGCGCCGCCAGTGCGCGCGTGACCGAGCGACCTCAGTGGGTGCGGGCCGATGGATCCGGACTCGTCGACGTCACCGCCGCCGGACTCGTGGATGGTCGCACCGTCGTTCTCGACCCGGCAACCCACGACGGTGATCTCGGACTCGAACCCGCTTCGGTCATCGTGACCGACTCGTCGCGTCGTCGCGCCCATCACTGGCGCAGCTCTCAGGAAGTGTGGGGTGCCACCGAACCCGAATCCGGGGTCGTCTCGATCGTCGACGTGTACGACCAGCGACTGCCGCTCACCTCGTTCGGTCCCGACGAAACCGTCGTTCGAGAGGAATCGATCGAGGCGATCGCCACTGGTTACGGCACCGAGCTCTCCTATTGGCCCGAGTACCGACCGACCATGGCTCTCGACGGCGATCCGACGACGGCCTGGCTCGTCGGTGACGAACGGGATCCGCGCGGTCACGTCCTCTCGGTGTCGAGCGACGAACCCTTGGCGTCACTCGACATTCGCACACCGATCGATCGCAATCGCTGGGTGAGCGAGATCGATGTCCGGGTGGACGGAGGAGAATGGTCGAGACATGCGATCGGTGAATCGACGATCGTGACGTTGTCGTCTCCGGGTCGTCGGATCGACATTCGGATCGCCGCCATCGGCTGGCGCGACGGCGCATCGTCGTCCCGCGGTTCGGCCGTCGGTTTCGCCGAAGTGCTACCCGAGGAGAATCGTCGACCCGAAGTCGTCGCGGTTCCCTCACCCGGCGACGTCGACGTCGCCGCTTTCGTCTTCACCCGCCTCGTCGCCGATCCGATCGACGACTGGCGATCCGATCCCGAGCGACGACTCCTTCGTCAGTTCGAGTCGCCGCGCGACATGACCGTCGATCCGGTCGTCACGGCTCGCCTCGCACCGCGCGCCGGATCCGACGTCGTGGCCTCTCTCTTCGGTCTCGAGGTATTCCCCGCCGATCATCTGGTCGGCCATCAAGCGTGGGGGCCATGGAGCGCCCACGACGGTGATGCGTCCACGGCATGGTGGTCGGTGATCGGTGACGTCGCTCCGACTCTGACCGTTCCGATCGACGGATCCGTCGACGAGATCGTCATCCAACAACCCGAGTCGTCACCGCGGGTCGTGAGCGTGGTCGTCTCCGACGGAATCACGACGTCGGAGAGGATCGACGTCGAGGAGGGTGGTCGCGTCGAATTCGAACCCGTCGACGGCCAACGACTCGAAGTGACCATCGTCGAGTACGAGGTCTCCACGGCCACGGATCGGCGAACGGGACGTTCGATTCGACTCCCGGTGGGAATCTCCGAGATCGTCGGGGCAACCACCGTTCGGCTCGACGTCACCTGGACGTCGCCGTGTCGAGACGATCTGCTGATCGTCGACGAGAATCCGATCACCGTCCGCCTCAGTGGTCGCGTCGATCGACTGCTTCGGGGAGAACCCTTCACCGTCGAACCCTGCGGATCGCCACTCGACCTCGTGTCCGGGACACATCGACTCGACTCCTCCGACGGGAACGCGACCGGGGTCGACGTCGATCGAATCGCGCTCGTCGACTCGACCTTCGAGATCCCCGTACCGGCCGCCGACGCGGTGGTCGAGAGTGGTCGCACCGATCGTCTCGTCCTGGTCCCCCCGTGCGAGACCACGTGTGTCGTCGAGGGATACGACGGCTGGAGTCAAGGGTGGTCGAACGACCCGCGTCCTTCGGCGTCCGGGCGCAACGTCTGGACGCTCGCCGCGTCGGCCGACAACCGTGAACTCGAGAGTGTCTGGACACCACAACGCGTCATGTGGATCGGTCTCGCCGTGTCGGCCACCTCGGTTCTGTTCGCCCTGGCGATCGTGATCATCGGCGCGACCCGACGCCGACACCGGCACGTCGAGATTCGGCACGTCGAAATTCGGCACGTCGAGGTTCAGCACATCGAGGTTCGCGACGATGCGGGATGGTCGATACGAACATCTGCTCCCCCATCGATCGTCTCGACACTGACCATCGCGTCGATCGTCGCGCTCTCGGTCTCACCCCTGTGGGGTCTGGTTCCGCTCGCCGCTCACGCAGTTCATCGAGCGACGACGAGCATCACCCTCGAACGGATCGGACTCGCTCTCGTGGCTCTCGGACTCACGTTCGTGATCGCACAGCAGATCCGTACCGGCGCCGATCCCGGCTTCGGTTGGCCGAGTGTCTTCGAGCGAGCGCATCGTCCCGTCCTCGCCGGTCTCGTGATATGGGGATCCTCGCTCGTCACGGCTCGTCACGAGAACCGCTAGCCTGCCGTCCTCGTGACACCTCACCCGTGCCTGTCGGTCGTCGTGCCGTGTTTCAACGAGGAGTCGACCATCGCGACCCTCGTCGCTCAGGTGTTGGCGTCACCGTGGGTCGCCCAGGTCGTCGTCGTCGACGACGGGTCCTCCGATCGGTCACGTGAGATCCTCGCTGGCCTCACCGACCCCCGCGTGACGGTGGTTCTCCACGAACGCAATCGGGGCAAGGGCGCCGCGTTGCGCACCGGCTTCTCCCGGGCGACCGCCGACTTCGTCGTGGTGCAGGACGCCGACCTCGAGTACGACCCCTCCGAATACGGCGTGCTCCTCGAACCGCTTCTCGACGACCGAGCCGATGTCGTGTTCGGATCACGATTCCTCTCCGGTCGGCCCCATCGCGTCCTCTACTTCTGGCACTCGATGGGCAATCGCTTCTTGACCCTGTTGTCGAACATGTTCACCGATCTCAACCTGACCGACATGGAGACCTGTTACAAGTGTTTCCGCCGTTCCGTGATCCAGAGCATCGAGATCGAAGAGGATCGCTTCGGTTTCGAACCCGAGATCACCGCCAAGCTCGCCCGCGGAAAGTTCCGTATCTACGAAGTCGGGATCTCCTACTCCGGACGCACCTACGCCGAGGGCAAGAAGATCGGTTGGCGCGACGGCGTCCGGGCGATCTACTGCATCGTGCGGTATTCGGCGATCGGTGCCGCGATCAGGGCGCGCTCGAGCGCCCGCTGAGTCGTCGCCAGCGATGACCGAGACCCCAACGGGTCACGAGCAACATCGACTCGACCACGATTCGACTCGAC
The DNA here is from genome assembly GCA_041174985.1 of Actinomycetota bacterium. GTDB lineage: Bacteria > Actinomycetota > Acidimicrobiia > Acidimicrobiales > Ilumatobacteraceae > Casp-actino8. The sequence continues at coordinate 12,302 of JBEDFW010000249.1, forward strand.
ATCTTCGACGTTCCGTAACGCCGATCCACGAAGACGATCGGCACTTCGTCGATTCGGGCGCCACGACGACTGAGCCGAACCACGAGCTCGGTCAGGAATGCGTAACCATCGGCACGTGTCGAATCGGGATCGATCGCCGCCAGGGCCTCGGTCCGATAGGCGCGAAATCCCGAGGTGCAGTCACGAACCTTCACGCCGAGTATCCATCCGGTGTAGACGTTTCCCCATCTCGACAGGAGTCGCCGGTGAAGTGGCCAGTCCTGGGTTCCTCCCCCCGGCACGTAGCGCGATCCGATCACGGCATCGGCGCCGGCTTCGACTCGACTCAACATCGAGGGAATCACGTTCGGATCATGGGAGAAATCGGAGTCCATCGTCACGACGACGTCGAAACCGGATTCGACGACACGACGAAAACCGAATCGGTAGGCGTTGCCGAGACCGTCCTTCACCTCTCGGTGCACCACGTCGATCGATCCGAGTTCGACCGCACAGCGCTCGGCGATGGCTCCGGTTCCGTCGGGACTCGAGTCGTCGACGACGAGAAGCCGAGCCTCGGGCACGATCCTGCGCAACTCACGGAGCAGCCGCTCGATGTTCTCGGCTTCGTTGTAAGTGGGTAGGACCACGGCCACGGGCACGAGGAGTCACCTTAGCGATTCGACGTCGGAGCCCTCGGGAAGGACGTACACACCAACGGGCTGGCCGAGAAGATACAGATCGCGGATCTGCTCGGCGATCGAGGGATCGAGGGGTGGCTCGGCGAAGAGCAGCGAGGCTCCCGGCGCACTCAACTGTGCGACCAACTCCGCACGACCGGTCGCGATCAGGCCCTCTTCGATCTCGACGAGCAATCGCTCGGCACGGGCCTGCTCGTCGGCCGAGCGCGGATTCACGAAAGCGATTCTCTCGACGTCGTCTCGGCGGACGAGTTCGTCGTTGACCGGCCCGACGACCACCCACCAGATCTGATCGACGTCTCCCTCGACGGCCGTTCGGTGTGGCAGGGCCGCGGCGGCGAATCCGGGATCGACGCGGACCGAGTGGCCGCGACGTTCCAGTTCGAGCACGGTCCCGAATCCGGTGGCATCGAGGGTGTACG
>JBEDFW010000250.1:0-3254 GCA_041174985.1 Actinomycetota bacterium
CCACCGACAGCACTCCGAACGTTCCTCGTCGGCGCAAGGCGCCCGGACCGCTGCGCAACAACGCACCCATCGACTCGCGGAAGCGACGTTCGCGAATGGGCAGTTCGATCCAGCGATACGAAATCTCGGTGATCGCGATGGTGACGGCCATGGCCCCGACGAATTCGTGGATCTTCAACACAACACCGGTCTCGTGGCGCAGGGCTTGGAACACCGGCCAGTGATAGAGGTACAGACCATACGACCGCTCACCGATCACGCGCAGCACGAGATTGCCGAGCACTCGTCCGCTGAACGCGCGTTGGTGAGCCACGGCCGCGATCACCATGACGGTGAGAATTCCGGTGAGGAACAGACCACCGCGGAAGAGCAGGGGGTCGGCGTGCAAACCCTCTTCACCCTTGAGCTTCAGGATCTTCACGTTCCACGTGAGGAGTGCGAGACCGACGAGTCCGATCACCGCGAGGGGATCGAGGGTCTTGCCTTTGTTGCGCATGGGGCCGCGCAACAAAGCGAACGGACGCCACACGAGCGCCAGGGCCGCACCGAGCAACAGGCCGGTCGCACGAGTGGGAGTGGACAGATAGAGCAGGTCGACCTTGCTCACGCATCGATCGCCGGCCGACCAGAAAGCACCCGGCGTCTCGATGCACGTGCCGATCGGTCCGGTGGGCATCAGGAGGGCGACGACGATCGCGACGGCGAAAGCGAAACCGGCGAACCACATCGCAACGCGTGGAAGTCGCTCGCGTCCGGCTCGTAACACGATCATCATGACGACCGGCCAGACCACGTAGAACTGCTCCTCGACCGCCAGCGACCACAAGTGCCGCAGTGGAGCGAAATCGTTCACCGCGGTGTAACCGGCACCGATCCAGACCTGGAACCAGTTCGACCCGTAGAGCGCTCCGGCGATCACGTCACCGCGCAATGCACCGAGCGCATCACGTTCGAAGAACGCCGACCACACGACCAACAGACCCATCATCGCCACGAGAGCCGGCAGGAGGCGCCGGGCGCGTCGGGCCCAGAACTCGCGCAGATTCACGGATTCGGTTCGTTCGTGTTCGGCGACGAGCAAGAGCGTGATCAGGTAACCGCTGATGACGAAGAAGACCTCGACACCGAGGAATCCACCCGGGAGCCATTCACTGTTCGCGTGGTACACGATCACGGCCAACACAGCGATGGCGCGCAGACCGTCGAGGCCGGGGAGGTACGGAACCCGGCTGATCTGCTGTGAGCGTGATCCGGACGTGGACATGGGTGTGATCAGTCTGCCGGGTCGGTGACGTCGCCGGGTGGCGACTCAGTTGCCGACGGGCAAGCCGAGGTTGGCGTAGATCTCGCGGGTGGCCGTACTGCGGTTGAGTGTGTAGAAGTGCAAACCGGGCGCGCCCTGCGCGAGGAGTTCGGCACACAACTCGGTGGCGGCTTCGACACCGACGCGGCGCACGTCGTCGGCCGACTCGACCCGATCGAGTCGATCGGCGAGCCACGACGGGAACGCGGCTCCCGACAGCTCGGCCATGCGCACGATCTGCGACTTGTTGGTGACCGGCATGATGCCCGGAAGAATCGGTTTGTCGACACCGAGTGCTCGCAATTCCTCGACCATCTCGAGATACACACGAGCCTCGAAGAAGAACTGCGTGATCGCGAAGTCGGCTCGCCGCAACTTGGCCGCGAGATGCCGGCGATCGGTGGCTCGATCGGCCGAACGCGGGTGCACCTCGGGGTGAGCGGCCACTCCGACCGAGAATCGACCCGCGGCAACGACATCGTCGAGAAGTTCGCTCGCGTAGGCGTAGTCACTGGCCACCGACGATCCGTCGGCCGGTGCGTCACCGCCGAGGGCGAGGATGTTCTCGACGTCGGACTCGGCGTAAGTGCGGAGAATGTCGGCGATCTCGGCCTTGGTGTGCCCCTGACACGTGAGGTGGGCCATGGGGTTGATCTCGGTCTCCTGACGGATCCACTGCACCAACTGCTGGGTGCGCTGACGAGTGCTTCCACCGGCCCCGTAGGTGATGCTCACGAAACTCGGGGCCAACGCCTCGAGTTCGGAGATCGTGCGACCGAGCGTCAACTGAGCGACATCGGTCTTGGGTGGAAAGAACTCGAACGAGAAGGTGCGCCCGGACGCGATGAGGTCGGATATACGGGCCACGAGTGAATTCTACGAGAGGTCAGTGGCGGAAGTGCCGCTCACCGGTGAAGACCATTGCCACACCGTGTTCGTCGGCGGCGGCGATCACTTCGTCGTCACGCACACTCCCGCCCGGCTGCACCACGGCGGTGATTCCCGCGGCGGCCGCGGCATCGAGTCCGTCACGGAACGGGAAGAAGGCGTCGCTCGCGGCCACTCCTCCGACGGCACGGCCCGCCGCACGCTCGGCGGCGATCCGAGCCGAATCGAGACGATTCTGTTGACCGGCACCGATACCGAACGCCTGTCGATCCTTGGCGTACACGATCGCGTTCGAACTCACGGCCGCGCACACCCGCCACGCGAACTCGATGTCGGACCACTGCTCATCACTCGGATGCACCTTCGTGACCACCCGCCAGGTCGACCGATCGAGACTCACCACATCGGCGGTTTGCACCAAGAGACCTCCGTCGACTGGTCGGACGTCGCGCACCAGTGCCTGGGGAGCTCGACCCGAGAGAACGCGCAAGTTCTTCTTCGCCGTCAGGACAGCGAGGGCGGCCGGCTCGTAACTCGGTGCCACGACCACTTCGGTGAACACATCGGCGAGCCGGGTGGCGAGCGACAGCGTGACCTCGCGATTGAGAGCGACGATGCCCCCGAACGCACTCACCGGGTCGCACGCATTCGCCCGTACGTAGGCCTCGGTGAGCGCGTCGGCGTGTCGGGTCGACACCGAGGCCACGCCGCACGGATTGGCATGTTTCACGATGACGCACGACGGATCGGCCAGGTCGTTCACGAGTCGCCACGCCGCCTCGGTGTCGAACACGTTGAGGTAGCTGAGTTCTTTGCCGCCGTGTTGCACGACCTCGTCCCACCAACTCGTGCGGCCCACGAAGCGGTAGCGCGCCCCGAGTTGGTGCGGATTCTCGCCGTAGCGCAACGGCTGTGCCTTCACTGCGTCGAGAACGAGTCGATCGGGTAACGCTTCGGAGGATTCGGTGAGCCAATCGACGATCGCGGCGTCGTAGTCGCGGGTGGCGGCGAAGGCGATGGTCGCCAATTCACGACGGCGTTCGACCGAGAGCGTTCCGTTCGT
>JBEDFW010000251.1:0-4545 GCA_041174985.1 Actinomycetota bacterium
TCGCCAGCCTGTCCGAGGCCTTGGCGACCCTGGCCGAACGGGGTGGAACCCCCGTTGAGCAGGGCTGACGTCCGTACGTCACGGGGGATTGCCACCCCTCTTCCACAGGCATTCCGTACCATCCCTGCGTGGCCATCTCGTTTTCTCGTCCCGATCCGTCGTCCCCGTCCGCCGTTGCCGGGGCCGCTTTCCCCACGACCCGCCGGGGTTTCGACCAGTCCGAGGTGCGGGATTTCCTCCGCATGGTCTCGGCCGAGTTGTCCCGCCTCCAGGAGCGGGAGCGCTTCCTCGAGCGCGAATTGGCCAGCCAGCAGGGTGTGGTGCAGCTCGTGCCCGAGGACCTCGACGAGGAGCGCATCGCCGAATTGCTGGGTGAGGAGACGGCCCGGATCATCCAGGCCGCCCGGGAAGCGGCGACCAAGTTGCGCCATCGGGCCGAGGAAACGGCCCAGCGCCTGATCCGCGACGCCACCGACGACGCCACCCGACTGCGCGAAGAAGCCGAGCTCGAAGGAGCGCGCATCCGCCAGGACGCGTTGGCCGATGCCGAGAACGAGATCCTCATGGCCAAGCAGCAGGGCCGCGACATGGTCGACGAGGCTCGGGCCTACCGCGAGCGTGTGTTGGCCGACATCGCGCGACGTCGTGAGTTGGCGCGCGAACAGATCGAGGATCTGTATCACGGTCGTGAGCGACTCATTCAGGCGTTCGAGCGGGCGCGAATCGCCGCCGACGACGTTCTGGGTGATCTCGAAGACGCCGCCGACGAGCGCACCGAATTCGTCAATCTGACCAACTCGACCGGGCCGGTGCCGTTGGTGGTGCAGGACGATGCACCAGTGGTGACGTTGCCCTCGGCGACACCGTTCTACGACCAGGATCGCGACGACGAGTCGGTCGATCCGCGTGTCCGTCGTCATCCGTCGGTCGACGCGATGATCGACGTGATCGACGAACCCATCGTCGCCGACGTCGAACCAGCGGTCGACGACGTGGAAACCGTCGAAGTCGAACCGCCGGTCGACGAGATGGTCGTCGACGAACCGGTCGTCGACGAACCGGTCGTCGACATCGAGCCGAGTCCGGGCGTGGTTGAGCCGTCCAATGTCGTGCCGCTTTTCGGTAAGACCGAGACGCCCGAACCGGCCCCGCGCCCGGCGCGCCCGTCGGCGAGCACCGATGACATCTTCGCCAAGTTGCGTCGGGCGAGCGCCGAGATGGTGGCCAAGGAGGCCAACAAGGAGGCTGCGGTCACCGCAACGAAGGAGCCCAAGGTGCCGGCCGTGCCGGTGGCGCGTTCGATCGCCGAAACCGTGGGCACCGTCAGTGCCTTCGAGAGCCGCGACGAAATCCTCGTTCCGTTGATTCTGACGATGGGTCGCAAGGCCAAGCGTGTTCTGGCCGACGAACAGAATCAGATCCTCGACGTGCTGCGCGCCAAGAAGCCGGTGAAGACTCTCGATGCGATCGTCGGACCCAAGGCCGAACACTCGAAGCGCTACACCTCGGCTCTGTCGGCATCCATCAAGTCGGCGGCCGTCGCCGGTGCGCGCTCGATGCAGACGACCGACGGCAAGATGTCGGATCGGGAGTTGGGCGACATGGTCGCCGGACAGATGAAGGCGATCGAGGAGACGATCGTCACGTCGATCATCGAACCATTGCGCGAGCGTTTGAGTCGCTCGATCTCGCAGTCGGATGACAACACCGAATTGTCGAAGCTGGTTCGAACGCTGTACCGCGAATGGAAGAGCCAATTGGTCGACGAGCAGATCGACGATCTGGCGTATGCGGCGTACGGACGTGGTGCTCTCGCCGGTCTCACCACCGGAACCAAGGTGTGTTGGAAGTACGACCCGGCGGGTCCGGCGTGTCCGGATGCCGAGGACAACTCGTTGGCCGGAGCGGTCGATGCCGGTGATGCATTCCCCACTGGTCACACCCACGCCCCGGCTCATTCGGGCTGCCGCTGTGTCATCGTTCCGATGCACAACTAATCTGACTTCGTGCGCATCCCTTCGGACCTGCCTGGCGGTCCGCGCCGCCGTGGGCCTCGCCGGTCCCGTTCGGGCCGACCGTCCTGGGCGTCGAGAGGTCGTTTGATACTCGTTGCGATCGCCGTCCTGCTCGTCGTTCTCTTCCTGTCGGGTCGGACCCTCGCCAACTTCTATGTCGATCTCTTGTGGTTCGACTCTCTCGATCGATCGGAAGTGTTCTGGGGAACTCTCTGGTCGAAAGTTCTCCTCGGCGTGATCTTCTCGGCGGCGTTCGCCGTGGTGTGTTTCTTCAGCCTCACGATCGCGCAGCGACTCGCTCCGGCCGATCTGCCGATCGGGCCCGAGCGCGAGATCGTCGAGCGGTATCGCTCGATCATCGGACGTCGATCCCGACTCCTGCGCATCGTCGTGGCGATCGTGTTCGGCCTCTTCGTCGGACTCCCGGCCATGTCGCAGTGGAGCGAGTGGCTGCTCTTCCGCAATTCGCAATCGTTCGGAATCGACGATCCGCAGTTCGGTGTCGATGTCGGCTTCTACGTCTTTCGACTCCCGTTCCTCACCTACGTCGTCGACTGGGCCTTCGCCGCTCTCGTTCTGATCGCCGTTCTGAGCGCTGTTCTCCATTTCCTGAACGGCGCGATTCGTTTCCAGACGCCGAAGGAGCGGGTCGCCAAGGGCGCGCGAGTGCATTTGAGTGTGATCTTCGCGTTGCTCGCCGTCGTGAAAGCCGTCGACTACTGGTTGCAGAGGTTCGAACTCACCGCGTCCACCCGTGGAGTTGTGCAGGGAGCCACCTACACCGACGTCAACGCCCAACTGCCGGCCATCAATTTGCTCATCATGGTGAGCCTGCTGGTCGCTGCACTCTTCTTGTCGGGTATTCGTTGGGGAGGCTGGCGATTGCCTCTTCTGTCGATGGCGTTGTGGGCGCTCATCGCCGTGATCGCTGGAGCCATCTACCCGGCGGTCATCCAGCGTTTCGTCGTGCAGCCCAACGTCACCACCCGTGAACGGCCGTTCATCTCGCGCAACATCGAAGCCACTCAGACGGCCATGGGACTCGACAACGTGCGTATCGAGTCGGTGTCGTTCGACGGCGTCACCGACGAAGCGGTGAAGGAGAGCGCTGACGTTCTGGCCGATGCACGACTGCTCGACATCACCGAGATGCGCGATCGCTTTTTCCTGGACGAGGGATTGTTCGCGTTCTACGGGATCAACGACCTCGACGTCGATCGATACGACATCGACGGCGACACTCAGCAGACTTTCATCGCGGCGCGCGAACTGAATCCGGACGGTATTCCCAACCGGACCTGGGTGTCGAGGCATCTGATCTACACGCACGGCTGCGGAGTGGTGGCGGCTTCGGCGAGCAAGATCACGCCCGACGGTCGACCGATCTACACCGACCTCGAAGTCGACCGCCCCGAGTTGTACGTGGGCACGAACCAACCCGGATACGCGATCGTGCGGACCGAACAACTCGAACAAGCGTGTCCAGGTCAGGAGGCCGAGCCGTACGAGGGTGACGCGGGTATCAGTCTCGACTCCACCATCCGTCGTCTCGCTTTCGCCGTTCATTTCGGCGAGTTCAATCTGTTCGGTTCGAGTCTGATCGGTGACGACTCCCGTCTCTTCCACGTTCGTGACGTTCGCGATCGGGTGTCGAAGCTGGCTCCCTTCCTGCGACTCGACGCCGACCCTTATCCCGTGGTCGTCGACGGCAAGATTCTGTGGGTTCTCGACGCCTTCACCACGACCTCGCGATACCCGTACGCACAGAAGGCCAACACCTCTCAACTGACGCCGGGTTCGGGTCTCGACACCAACTTCAACTACGTGCGCAACAGTGTGAAAGCCGTCGTCGACGCCTACACGGGTGAAGTCACTCTGTACGTGGTCGACTCGACCGATCCGATCATTCGGGCCTGGTCGAAGGCCTTCCCCGAACTCTTCACCCCGGGTGATCAGATCTCTGATGAGTTGCGTTCGCACTTCCGCTATCCCGAGGATCTATTCCGGGTGCAGACCAATCTCTACGGTCGTTACCAGTTCGCCGATGCCGATCAGTTCTTCAATCGTGATGCGGCCTGGAGCGTCGCGCAGGCGTCGCCGCGTGATCCTGAAGTTGCCAACACGGCCACCGGTGTCGCCGTCACCGACGAGGTGACCGAGGCGAACACCGGTGAAGTGGCCGACGCCAACGTGAACCGCTTTGAGCCCTATTACACCTACTTCCGAGCGCCGGGGGCCGACGAGTCGTCTTTCTCGTTGCTACGACCCTTCGTTCCGTTCTCGGCCGACGACACGCGCAAGGAATTGCGTGCGTTCATGGTGGTGTCGAACGACCCCGAGACGTACGGGCAGTTGACCGTGTATCGAGTCGACGGCACGCTTCCCGAGGGACCGGCCACCGTGGCTGCCGAACTCGGCAGCGACACCGAAATCGCCCCCGTCATCACTTTGCTCGACCAGCGCGGGTCGCGCGTCGTGTTCGGCCAGTTGCAGTTCTTCCCGGTCGGTGAAGGTCTCGTCTGGGTGCGTC
>JBEDFW010000252.1:0-2816 GCA_041174985.1 Actinomycetota bacterium
ACCCAAGCCGCGAAGAGAGCAAGCACGATTTCATCGAGAACAGCCACGCCAGCACCGTGCTCAGTTACGCGCACGGGCTGGCCGTTGCCCGCGACTCGGGCCACACCCCCGACCGCCGCCACATCGTCGCGGTGATCGGTGACGGCTCGATGACCGGCGGCATGGCATACGAAGCGTTGAACAACCTCGGTCATTCGAAGAGCCGAGTGATCATCATCCTGAACGACAACGGTCGCAGCTACGCGCCGACGATTTCGAACCTCACCCAGGGCGGCTCGGTCGACCCTGACACGCACCACACAGGCCCCGTCGAGCGACTCACCGAGACGCTCTCGCACAAACTCACCGACATTCGCCTGAACCCGGTCTACGTGCGACGCCAACGCAAACTCGAGAAGTTCCTCAAGGACCTACCCCTCATCGGACCACAGGCCGAGCGCGGACTCGAAGCGATCAAGGCGGGCGTGCGCGAGTTCCTCCAGCCACCTGCGTTCTTCGAGGCACTCGGCGTGCGCTACATCGGTCCGATCGACGGTCACGACATCGAGGCGCTCGAGCATGCCTTCGACTCGGCGAGCGAGCGAGTCGCCGAAGGTCCGATCGTCATCCACGTCATCACGCAAAAAGGGCGCGGATATCTGCCCGCCGAAGACGACGACGAAAAACATCTCCATGACGCTCCGGTATTCGACCCTGCCAAGGGTCCGCCGAAGGCAGGTCCGACGGGATACACCCAAGCCTTTGCCGACACGCTCATCGATCTCGCATCGAAAGACGAGCGAATCATGGCGATCACTGCCGCGATGCCGGGGCCGACCGGACTCATCGCCTTTGAGCAACACTTTCCCGACCGATTCTTCGACGTCGGCATCGCCGAGCAGCACGCCGTCACTGCGGCAGCCGGGATGGCACTCGGTGGTCTTCGTCCTGTCGTTGCGCTGTACTCGACGTTCCTCAATCGTGCCTGGGACCAGGTCGTCTACGACGTCGCCCTTCACCGTCTGCCCGTGTTGTTCTGTCTCGATCGTGCCGGCATCACCGGAGACGATGGCCCGAGCCACCACGGGATCTACGACATGGCATTGCTGGCGAAAGTTCCAGGGATGCGAGTGCTCGCCCCCTCGAGTGCCCAGGACCTGCGCCAGATGCTCATCGATGCGATCCCGATGCTCGATGCAGGCCCAGTCGTCATCCGCTATCCGAAGGGAACGGCCCGCAACGTCGAGGCGACCGACGTCGGCCACGGGCTGTCAGCTCGCCGCCTCGTCGCCGCGTCGGCACCGACGGCATGCATCTTGGCAGTCGGCAAGATGGTCTCGGCCGCGCTCGATTCGGCGAAGACCCTCGAATCTCGCGGCATCGCGACGACGGTGTGGGACGTGCGCTCGTGTGCGCCGCTCGACCAAGCAATGATCGACGACGCCGCGCGCCACTCGACGGTAGTGACGATCGAAGACGGCATCCGGGACGGCGGCATTGGCATGACGATGGCCGATGCAGTCCACCACGCATCCGGCGGAGAGCATGCGAGTGTCCACGTCCTCGGCATCCCGACACAGTTCATTCCGCACTCCAAGCCCGACGCGATCCTCGCGCGACTGGGCTTGAACGCCGACGGCATCGTTTCGGTCGTCAAATCTGCTCGCGCGTGAGCGAGCTACTCACCTTCGCCCTCCAGCTCGCAGACGCCGCAGACGCCGTTACGTCGACCGGCTACTCGACTCGTTCCTTTGACGTCGACCGCAAGCCAGACGCAACCGAGGTCACCGACATCGATCGGGCTGCGGAGACCGCGATCCGAGAAATCGTTGCCACTCGCAGACCAGCCGACGGCTTCTACGGCGAAGAGCATGGCCGGGTCAATCCCGATGCATGTCTGCAATGGGTCGTCGACCCGATCGACGGCACATCCAATTTCGTGCGAGGAGTTCCCGTGTGGGCGACGCTCATCGCACTTGTCGACGATGGCGCTCCGGTGATCGGTGTCGTGTCCGCACCGGCACTTGGTCGCCGGTGGTGGGCGGAGGTGGGTCACGGCGCATTCGCCAACGGCCACCCGATTCATGTCTCGAACGTCACGGCTCTCGACGAAGCACACGTGAGCATCACTCACTCTCGCGGCTGGAACGACCTCGGACTCGGCGAGCGACTCGTCGACTTGCAGTCGCAGGCAAAGCGTTCGCGGGGATTCGGCGACTTCTGGCAACACATGCTGGTGGCCGAAGGCGCGATCGACGTAGCCATCGATGCAATCGGACTCCAGCCATACGACAATGCAGCGCTCTATCCGATCGTCACCGAAGCCGGGGGCAGGATCACTGACCGGTTCGGGATTCCCTCGTGGCAGTCGAACTCACAGATCTCAACCAATGGCCCACTGCACGACGCCGTACTTTCATCTGTGACAATGGAGAAAAGATGAAGCGCAGCGCCCATTTCCCGCTCTGGCAACTCGACCCGTCGGTGTCGTATCTCAACCACGGGTCCTTCGGCGCCGTTCCCAACGACGTGCAGCTCGTCCAGGAATCCTTCCAACGTCGAATGAACGCCAATCCGAATCGCTGGTTTCGCACCGACATCCCCGACCTGATGGTCGGCGCCCGACACATTGCAGCCGCGTGGTTCGGTGTCGACTCCGACGACTTCGCCTTCGTTCCGAATGCCTCCCAAGGAGTCGTGACCGCGGTTCAGTCACTCGTCGACCGCGCCAACCGTTCCGGCCAACACGCCCACATCGTGGACACGTCGCTCGGTTACGGCGGCGTGACTCGCGGCATCAACCACGTCGCCCAACGAAGCGGAGCGACGTACGCGGA
>JBEDFW010000253.1:0-3901 GCA_041174985.1 Actinomycetota bacterium
CTCACGAACGACTCCGAGCGAACTTCATCGCTTCGAGCGTATCGGGCGTCCACGATCTCGTCGGCGACCGCCCCGGTCGCCACGACCGAGTGCCCGCACTTCGTCGATGCGCAACTCTCGCCACTGACCCGGCGGGAGATCACGTTCGGCGATCGGACCGATGCGGACACGGACGAGGCGTTCGACCGGATGCCCGATCGCGTCGCACATCCGACGCACCTGACGATTGCGGCCCTCGTGGATGGTGATGCGCAGTACACCCGGCTCGGGTTGGGACACGTCTGCCGGTGCCGTGAGTCCGTCGTCCAGTTCGACTCCGTCACGCAGACGACGTAAACCGGCCGGCGACACCTTGCCGTTCTGAACGTGCGCCAGATACTCCTTCTCGACACCGCGCGAGGGATGGGCGATCGCTTGCGCGAAGTCACCGTCATTGGTGAGAAGAATGAGTCCCTCGGTCTCGATGTCGAGTCGGCCCACCGGGAACACGCGTGGTTCGGGAGGGACCAGATCGACGATCGTCGGGCGACCCTGCGGATCGTGTGCGGTCGTCACGACACCAGCCGGCTTGTTCAACAGGTAGTAGACGACATCGGGACGAATACCGATCGGCTCGCCGTCGACGGTCACACGATCGACGTCCACATCGACGCGCCGCCCGAGAACCGCCACTTCGTCGTTCACCTTGACACGACCGGCCGCGATGATCTCCTCGCACACGCGGCGAGATCCGAACCCTCTCGTGGCGAGGACCTTCTGCAACCGTTCACCTTGCGGGAGCGCTCGCGACGCCTCGGCCCATTGCTCCCAGAGCGGAGGTTCGGGCGTGTCGCTCATTCGCCGCCGGTCGCGTCGCCCGTCGGGGCGCTCGGTGTCACGTCGTCGGCCCTCGGAATGCGCAGACCGATCTCGAGCGCTTCCACGACGTCGGCCCCGGGAACGAACTCCGCGATGGGTGGGAGGTCGTTCACCGAATTGATGCCGAGCTTCTCGAGGAAGGCCGGGGTCGTACCCCACATGACGGCTTGCCCCGGTCCGGGATCGCGCCCCACCTGATCGATGTAGCCACGGCTCTGAAGGGTTCGCAACACACCGTCGGGATCGACGCCGCGAATCGACGCGATCTGACTACGCGAGATCGGCTGCTTGTAGGCGACGATGGCCAACGTCTCGAGTGCGGCTCCCGACAAACGCGCTCGTTGGCCGTCGAGAATGTATCTCTCGACGTACGGAGCGAACTCCGCCCGGGTCTGATAGCGATACCCGCCGGCGACTTGCACGAGTTCGAACCCGTGCCCGGCTTCGCCGTAGGCGTCGGCGAGCGAGCGGCACAGTCCGTCGACCACGTCGGGTGCGAGCCCGAGGATGTCGGAGAGCAACGCAACCGGAACCGGTTCGGTGGCGACGAGAAGAACGGCCTCGAGGGCGCGCACGATGTCGGCGTCGACAGGTGTCGGCGCACCGGCGTTCTGCGGGCTCATGATTCGACCTTCATGTTCGTCATCCTTCGTAGTCGTCGATCGCGATCGCACCGACCGGTATCCGCTCTTCACCGATCCAGACGATGTCGATGTCACCGAACTTCTCGCTCTGCTCGATCTCCAGGTAACCCTGCTTGAAGAGTTCGAGCAGAGCCAGGAACCGCACGATGATCTCGATCCGATCGACCAGATCGGCCGTGAGTCGACGGAACGTGATGCGACGCACACGCGGGAGTTCGTCGACCAGTTCGGCCAGAGCATCGGACACATTGGCCTTGATCGCACCCACGTGGAAGAGATCGACCTTGGGTTCGGGCTTCGGCGTCGTGGCCCTGACATAGGCCGCATGAACGTGTTTCGGGCGGACACCTTCGAGCAGATCGGGCATCAATTCGGCGAATCGTTCGTCGGGTCCGGCCGTTCGAGCGAAACAGCGATCGGCCTCGTCGGCCAGCGATCCGAAGACTCGACCCACGTCCTTGAACGTCTTGCACTCGAGCAGGCGAGCCAACAACAAGTCGCGCTCTTCCCAGAGGGCCAGTTCCTCGTCGAGATCCACGTCCTCCCGCCCCGGCAAGAGGCGACGGGCCTTCAATTCGACCAAGGTCGCCGCAATCAACAAGAACTCGGTGGCCACGTCGAGGTCGAGGGACTGCATCTTGTCGACCTCGCTCAGATAGGCGTCGACGATGAGCGACAGGTTGACCTCGTAGATGTCGACCTGCTCTTTCAGGATCAGATGCAGCAAGAGGTCGAAGGGGCCCTCGAACACCGGGGTACTCACGTCGACGGCCACGTGGCGAGGCTAATCGGGCCGGGCGTATTCGGCCGGTCTTCCCTCGTGGCGCCCACTAGCCTCGACCAGGTGACGCGTGTCCTGTCGTGCATCCAGCCCACTGGTTCGGTCCATCTCGGGAACTATCTGGGTGCTCTGCGGAACTGGGTCTCGAGCCAACACGAATGCGACGCGTTCCACGGCATCGTCGATCTCCACGCTCTGACGGTCACCGACCGGCCCGGGGTCGTCGGCGAGAGCACTCTCGAATTGGCCGCGGCCCTCTTCGCCGTGGGTCTCGACCCCGATGTCGCCACCGTCTTCGTACAGAGCCACGTTCCCGAGCACACCCAGTTGGGTTGGATCATGGAATGCACCGTCTCCTACGGAGAACTCAGCCGAATGACCCAATTCAAGGACAAGGCGGCCAAGCGCGAGGCCGACTTCGTCTCGGCCGGACTGTTCACCTATCCCGCTCTCCAGGCAGCCGACATCTTGCTCTACGACGCCGACGACGTTCCCGTCGGCGAGGATCAGCGCCAGCACATCGAGATCACCCGCGACATCGCCGAACGCTTCAACACCCGCTTCGGCCAGACGTTCGTCGTCCCGCGAATGGTCACCCCGAAGGCCGGAGCCAAGGTCACCGACCTCCAGGACCCGACGGCCAAGATGTCGAAGTCGAGTTCGGGAGATGCCGGAATCGTCTACCTCCTCGACGAGCCGGCAGTCATCATGAAGAAGTTCAAGCGCGCCGTCACCGACTCGGACTCCGACGTTCGATTCGACCGCGCGTCCAAGCCCGGCGTTTCCAATCTCCTCGAAATCCTGGCCGCGTGCACGGGTCGGACACCCGAAGCCGTGGCCGCCGACTACCAGCAGTACGGTCCGCTGAAGAACGACACCGGAGAAGCAGTGGTCGAGGTCCTTCGACCGGTGCAGGAGCGGCATCGCTCACTGCTCGCCGATCGAGCCGAACTGTCCCGACTTCTGCGACGCGGAGCCGACAAGGCACGCGGCGTGGCCTCGGCCACGCTCGCCCGCGCCTATCGCAACATCGGCCTGCTCCCACTCGAGAGCTGAGTCCGATCCGGGCTCAGAGCGACGTCACGCCCTTCAGGTGGGCGAACACCACGACACGCTGTCTCACGCTCCCCGGAGGATGGCAGGCCACGAGCGTCAGCGTCTGGTCGTTCGAATTCGAGGCATAGAGACGCGGATCGTCGGGACTCAGAACCTGCACACTCATCGCCGAGTACACGTAGATCTTTCCCTGCAACGCGAGGTAGATCGGATCGCCGGGTCGAATGCGATCGATGTTTCGGAATTCGCGACCCTTCGACGTGCGATGGCCGAACAATGCGGTGTTGCCGGGCTGGTTCGGTGAGCGCGATTCGGGAAGGTGCGCCGGATCGAAGTCGACCAATGCGGTGTCGTCGAGAACACCGGTGGTGAGTCGGATACGCGGGATCATGAGCAGACCCGGAAAACGCTCCCCCGACGGCATCACGTTCACCGGACGAGCGGCCGGTGACGTCGACGCAGTACCCGTGAACCAACCGACCACATCGAGCACGAGTTCGGTGCCCCCCGACGAGTACGCGGCGATGCCACGTGTCGACACACCGACCGTGACCTCGACGAC
>JBEDFW010000254.1:0-4015 GCA_041174985.1 Actinomycetota bacterium
CTACGACCGGGGTGCGCGGGCTGGCATGGCGGAGGGCGAGATCCACCCCCACCTGTGACATCTTGCGTACGGTGGCGACATGCGTTTGTGCACTCGGAACGGCTGTCGTGATCACGCCCGCGTCTCGTTGACTTTCCAGTACGCCTCGTCGGTGATCTGGCTGGATCATCTGGCCGACGAGCGAGCGCCGGGGGTGTACGAACTGTGTGACACCCACTGGGCGAGATTCGTGTCGCCGAACGGGTGGCAGATCGACGACCGTCGACGCGTCGAGGTGTTGCCCTTCGTGCATCGCCTGGCCGGCTGAGCCGCTCGTCACGACGTGGCTCCTACCGCGTGATGCGCCCGGCTTCTCTCGAGCCCCGTTTCTCGATCGGGGCCGCAGTCGCGCTCTGGCTCGGGTCCTACGTCGCCGCGCTGCCGTTGCAAGCCGTCGTGATCGGTGTGCTCGGTGAGAGTGATGTCGACCCCGACGCATGGCCGACGTCGACCACGGTCGCGACCGTCTTGTGCTTGTGGGTGCCATTCGTCATCGGATTGATCGTGCTCAGTCGTCTGCGCGGTGGTTCGTCGTTCCGGGACGACTACCGAGCCCATTTTCGACTCGTCGATCTGGTCGGACTGCCCATCGGTGTCGCCGGGCAGTTCGTTCTCGTCCCTCTTCTCTACTGGCCGCTCTCGTCGTTCTTCCCCGACACGTTCGACGCGAGCAAGGTCGAGGAGCGTGCCACCGATCTCTGGGATCGGGCGACGGGTCCGTGGATTCTCGTACTGATCGTCGTGGTGGCGATCGGTGCACCGCTCGTGGAGGAATTCGTGTATCGCGGCGTGATCCTCCAAGCTCTCGAGGGTCGTGTGAACGACGTGGTTGCCCTCGTCGTCTCCGCCGCGTTCTTCGCTGCGATCCACCTGCAGCCCGTGGAACTTCCCGGGCTCTTCGCGATCGGTCTGGTCTTCGGGCTCTGCTGGCAACGTTCGGGTCGTCTGGCCTGTCCGATCCTCGCGCACGTGGCGTTCAACGCGTCCGGACTCGTGCTCGCCGCGCTCTGAGCGATCGACCCGGGAGCCGTTGACGTCCGACGAATGGCAGAATGTTCGGGTGACCGACGAGACCGGAGCGCCGATCGCGGTCGACGAGACCCTCGAACCCGAATTCGCGTCCCCGATCGCCTCGTCGCGCGAACGGTGGAATCCGTTCCGTGGTTGGTCCCGCGAACGCCTCGTTCAGTTCTGGGTCCGCGTCGTCTTCCTCGGCGTCACGACCATCGTGGCCATCAAGGTCGTGCAACCATCGCTTCTCGTTCGAGACTCCACCCCCACGGGTGGTGACATGGGTGCTCACGTCTGGGCGCCGGCGTACCTGCGCGATCATCTGCTGCCCTGGAAATTGAACGGCTGGTCGATGGATTGGTACTCGGGATTCCCGATCTATCGGTTCTACATGGTGGTGCCGGCACTGTTCATCGTTCTGCTCGATGTGCTCCTGCCCTACGGCATCGCCTTCAAACTGGTCGCCGTTCTCGGCATCGTGTCGCTTCCCGTGTGTCTGTGGACGTTCGGACGGTTGGCCCGTTTCGCCTATCCGATCCCCGAGATGTTCGCCTTGGTCGGACTCGTCTTCCTTCTCGACGAGAGCTACACCATCTACGGCGGCAACGTCGCGTCGACGATGGCGGGGGAGTACTCGTTCTCGATCTCGTTGTCCTTCGCCGTTCTCGCGTTCGGACTCTTCGCCAACGGACTCGAAACCGGACGCCATCGAGCCAAGGCGGCGATCGTCATGGCCCTCGCCGTCCTGTGTCACGGCATCGTGGCGATCTACGTGGCCGTCGGTCTCGTGATCATGGCGTTGTTGTGGCTCGACCGACGACGTCTTCGCTGGTTCGTCGTGGCCGCCGGGACCGGCTCGTTGCTCGCGGCGTTCTGGATCGTCCCGTTCCTCCTGAATCACGCCTACATGACCGACATGAAATACAAAGGCGAACCGGGCAACGGATCGTTCACGTCGTATTGGGGAATGTTCTTCGCTCTGCCGCCGTTCTGGAACGTGTTCTTCACCGCCTTCGCGGTGATCGGCCTGATCGCCGTTCTCGTCCGACGCCACACCAACGGCGTCTGGATCGGCGTCACTGGGCTCGTGTTCGTGGCTTTCGTGTACCTCTTCAACGACAGCCTTCCCGTGATCGGATTGCTCTGGAACCCGCGCCTGTTGCCCATGGTCAACTTGTGCCGCTATCTCCTCGCCGCAGTCGGCATCGTCGAAGCCGTGCATGCGGTGGTGCGTCTCGCCCAGTTCGAACGACGTGAGAGGCTTCTGTATCCGGTTCCTTTGGTCGACGACGGTCGGGCTCGACGGGCCTTCTTCCGCTGGCGGACCATCGCGGCGGTGGCGAGTCTCGTGCTGGCCCTCCTCGTCCTCGGATTCCGTTTCCAGGTCCTGCCCGGAGGTCGTCTCGTCGACGAAGGGCAAGGGTTGGAATACACCTGGGGACCGTTCGAGACCGAATCGTCCGACAAGGGGTTCGTCGACGGCTGGGCACGTTGGAACTTCTCGGGCTACGAAGGTCGCTCGGCGTACGGCGAGTACTACGGAATCGTGCAGACGATGAAGGAGATCGGTGAAACGCGCGGATGCGGCCGAGCACTCTGGGAGAACTACGAGAACAACGATCGTTACGGAACGACGATGGCACTCATGCTCCTCCCGTTCTGGACCGACAGTTGCATCGGTTCGAGCGAAGGTTTGTTCTTCGAAGCCGCCGGCACCACGCCGTATCACTTTCTCGCCGCCGGAGCGATGTCCAAGCAGAGCTCCAATCCCGTGCGCGAGTTGCGTTACGTGAACAACGACGCCGAGACCGGCGTTCGCTATCTGCAGTCCCTCGGGATTCGGTACTACATGGCGGTCACTCCCGAGGCGATCGACGAAGCCGAGGACGTGGTGGCAGCCGACGGTCCGCTCACCGAGATCGCTCGCTCCGGACCGTGGCGCGTCTACGAAGTGGCCGGCGCCGAGATC
Source organism: Actinomycetota bacterium (assembly GCA_041174985.1). Taxonomy (GTDB): domain Bacteria; phylum Actinomycetota; class Acidimicrobiia; order Acidimicrobiales; family Ilumatobacteraceae; genus Casp-actino8. The sequence goes on from JBEDFW010000254.1 coordinate 3,020, forward strand.
GTGACCGGACTCTCCGTCCAACCGGTGGTCGTGCCCGAGCGTGGTGGAGACCAACGGGAGCGGTGGCTCGAGCTCGGAACGAGTTGGCTGCAGAACGGTGACGAATGGGCCGCCTTGCCCGCCGCCGACGGGCCGGCTTCGTGGCAACGCGTCGGTGTCGAGATCGATCTCGATCGACGAGTCGGCGAACCGGGAGCGGATTCGCGCAACGTCGACATCGTGGTTCCGGTCGAATCGATCGACGTCGTCGAACTCTCGTCGGTCGAAGTCTCCGAGGTCGAGGTCGGCAACGAGTCGGTGTCGTTCCGCGTCGACCGTGTCGGGGTGCCGGTCCTCGTTCGCGTGAGTTATTTCCCGAACTGGAAGGTCTCCGGAGCCGATGGTCCGTACCGCGTCGCTCCGAACATGATGGTGGTCGTCCCGACCGACGAAGAAGTGTCGATGTCGTTCGAAGCGAGTGTCGTCGATCGTTTCGCCTACGTGCTCACCTTTGCGGGATTCGTGTGTTTGTTCCTCATCCGTCGCAGCAACCGTCGGACCGTGAACGAAGCCGAGGAAGTATCGATGTCACCTTCGTTCGAAATGGGCCGTTCACCAGGGGAAACCTCCGGCGAAGTCGAGTAAACCTGCCGCCCGGCTCGCGAAGGGACGGGTAGCGTGGAGGATCGCTATGCCGAACGCCGAGACTCTCGACACGATCGTCAAGGCGTACGACATTCGTGGCACCGTGCCCGATCAGCTCGACGCCGAGATCGCCCATGCCCTGGGTGTCGGCTTCGCCCGTTTCACGGGCTCGTCGGTGGCCGTGGTGGCGCGGGACATGCGTCCGTCCGGGATCGAACTCGTCGACGCGTTCGCCCGTGGTCTCATGGAACAAGGTGTCGATGTCATCGACATCGGTCTGGCGTCGACCGATCTGATGTACTTCGCGGCCGGTCGCCTCGATGCACCCGGTGCGATGTTCACCGCTTCCCACAATCCGGCGCAATACAACGG
>JBEDFW010000255.1:0-5240 GCA_041174985.1 Actinomycetota bacterium
TCTTCACGATCGTGATGGTTCCGGGGAACACCACGGCAGTGCTCGACAACGACAGGTCCATCTTGCCCGCGCTGCAATTCGACACGTTGCTGCAACGGAAATCGGTGAGGCGCATGTGATACGGCGAACCCGAGAGATCGACCGCTGAGTTCCCGAATCCCCAGTCGACGCGCGACGCGATGTGACCGCCCCAAGCCAGCACCGCGGTGGCGGACGTGGCCGTGAAGAACACGGTGATTCCGGTCTGGCTCGAGCCGGTGAAGTCGCCCGATCGCGAATACGACGACGGGTTGGCGGTGATCGTGCAGGAGGCAGTCCCGCACAGATTGCCGGTGTTGGCGACCGTCGCCCCGGTCGCCGGGAAGGTGCCGCCCCACAGATCAAAGGTCTGTCCACCGATCTGCGCGACACCGGCACCCGACACGAAGGGATCCATCGGAACTCCGAGGGTCTGGCTCGCGCCGGTGCAGAGAGCAATGGCGCACGGGACCGCTCCCGTCTCGGTGCGGTCGAAGCTGGTGAGGTAGTCGAGGGCGTGTTTGCCCGATTCGGTCGAGTCCCACTCGATGCGCAATGCGTACGTCGCGCCGGTCGTGAGTCCGGTGATCACCGATCGATACGGAACCGACTGTCCCTCCAGATACAACGAGTTGCTCTGGCCGAGATTGCCTTTCTGCCAATTGGCGGGAGTGGAGGCGTCACACGTGGCAGCGAGATTCGCGCACTGTTCGATGTCGAGTGCCGGCTTCGACGCCCCCTCGACGTCGCGGGTCACGAGAAAGGAGCCGAACACGATGCCGAAGACGAGAACGATGGTCGCCACGGATTCGTGGCGAGTGAATCGGAAGGCTTCTCTGGTGATCGGCATGATCGCTCCTGACGGGTCGGGGAGTCAGGGAACGTAGTGATGGAGCGAAAAGGTCGTCGCTCACGAATGTCTCGAAGAGTCACTCGCGAACCTTCGAGTAGAGATGTCATCAGTACGAGTCGAGGACATTTGTTCGAACGCACCGCCGGGGGTGAGCCAGAAGAATCTTCCTCCCTGACGAATGGAGGAAGACATGGTTTCGGTACTCGTGTGTGACGATCAGCAATTGGTGCGCGATGCACTCGTGGCGATCTTCGAACAGGACGGTGACATCCGAGTGGAGGGTTCGGTCGCCGACTTCGGTGGAGCGGTCTCGCTGCTTTCGTCGCGAAACGTCGAAGTCGCGGTGATCGACGTTCGTTTGAACGGCGAGAGTGGACTCGACGTCGTTCACTGGATTCGTGAGCACCGTCCCGACACCAAGATCGTTCTGCTCACCAACTTCCGCACGGACGAATTGGTTCTGGAAGCGAGTTCACTCGGTGTGGCGGCGATTCTCGACAAGTCGGTCCGTCCGGCCGACATGGCCCGCACCGTGCGTGATGTCGTGGCCGGCCGCCATCCGGGTCTGGGCGATGCCGTTCGCGAATCGCAGACTCGACTCCAGCAACGCGGCATGCTCCAGTTGCAGACCTTGGGTCAAGTCGACCGGGAGATCATGTCGCTCATCGGCCAGGGAATGACCGACCGTGACATCGCAGCGCGTGTGTACCTGAGTCCGCAGACGGTTCGCAATCGCGTCAGCCGCCTGTTGACGACTCTGGGACGGGAGAACCGCACACAGCTGGCTCTCATGGTGAACGAATACGACGACGTGGGACACCGCTTCCAGAAGTGACGGTCCACGTCAAGGAGTGACCCGAAGGCGCGAGAGGAGGTCGTGGAGTCGATCCACGACCTCCTCGTCGCGTCGGAGCTGACTCGTCTCCAGTCGCCGAAGAATCCCACTTTCGTCGTCCAGTCCGACCATCGAGAGGGAGCCCAGGATTCGGTGGGCGCGGGTGGCGATCTCTTCGTGCCCGTGGGTCTGCCCCGCCATCGCGATCAGTTCCGTGAGATCGTTCAGAACTGCTTCACGGTGACGGTGCCACACGGCCCGTAGTGCGTCGTGAACTTCGGTGTTCACGAGTCGAGGCGAGCCAGTGACCGAACGTCGTCGGCCAGTGTGAGGGGGTCGAAGGGTTTCACGATCACGCCTGTCGCGCCGAGAGATTCGAGATCACGACGCTCGTGAGGTTGGGCCTTGGCAGTGAGAAACACCACCGGGACGTCGACACCGTTGTAGGTGGATCGAATCCGTTGCAAGGTGCCGGGTCCGTCGAGGCCGGGCATCATGACGTCGAGGACGACGACGTCGAAGACACGCTCGGCCAGTAGGTCGACGGCTTCTTCGCCACTCGCGGCTTGGGTGACGTCGAATCCCCCCACCAGGCCGAGGGCGATGTCGACGACACTGCGAATGCCTTCGTCGTCGTCGACGACGAGGGCACGGGGGTTGGTGCGTGTGATGGTCATGGGTTGGTCTCCTGACGTGCGAGCGGACTGGTGAACACGAAGCGGGTACCGATGGGCACTCGGTTCTCGGCCCAGATGCGACCACCGTGACGTTGAACGATTCCCCGACAGATCGCGAGACCGAGTCCGGTGCCCGAGTCGCGGCGATCGTCGGTCGTTTCGATCTGAGTGAACGGTTCGAAGATCGATTCCAGTTCGCCCGGAGGGATTCCCCGTCCTTCGTCCTCGACGCTGAATTCGATGTCGTCGTGACGGCGATGAGCCGAGACGACGATGGTCGATGACGAGGGTGCGAACTTGATGGCGTTCTGCACCAGATTGAGAAGAACCTGGATGATGCGGTCGTAATCGGCGTACAGCCGGTCGTTCTCGGATTCGGCCAGCAGACGAACACCGTGTTTGGTGGAGAACGGCTGCATGGTGCGCAAGGTTTCGACGAAGAGATCGTCGGTCGACACCCAGGTGGGCGAGAGGGTGAGTCGTTGCGACTCCAGTCGGTCGAGGTCGAGGACGTCGTTCACCAGACGAACGAGACGGTCGGTGCTCGAACGGGCGATGGAGACCAGGTCGGCGGCGCGGTCGGGCAGGGCTCCGAGCACACCCGCGTCGAGAAGGTCGAGGGATCCGGACAGAGATGTCAATGGTGTGCGAATCTCATGGCTCACGATCGAGACGAAACGGCTCTTCATCTCGAGGAGGGAAAGCGCGTCGGTGATGTCTCGCACCACGTAGACGTGACCTTCCTCGGGTCCGTCGAGGGGAGTTCCCATCACCTCGAGGACTCGACGTCGGCCACTCACGTCGGCGCGGATCGTGACCGAGCTCTTGCCGCTCGCACCCTGAACGTGTTCGCGCATGAATTCGTGGAGGTCGGGGAAGCGCTCGTTGAAGACTCGACAGATCTGTCGGGAGTCGTCCGAAACCGAATCGATGTCGAGCATTCCGCGAGCCGCCGGGTTGACGAGCACGGCGTCGCCGTTCGGGTCGACGACGACAATGGCCTCTTTCACGGCGTTCACCACGTGTTCGGTCATCTCGTAGGCCCGTTCCAGTTCCTTCGTGCGCAGGAAGACCCGCTTCTCGAGCACGCTGCGGATCCGGCGATGAGAACGTTCGATCGACCAGATCCGAACGGTGAGACCGACGACGCTCACCAAGCCCAGGGTGACGACCAGGATCATCCACCGGGAACCGGTCGTCAATGAAAAAAGGTCTTCCGCCATCGGTTCACGCCTCCCGGATCCGATGGAACCTATGGAAGATCGAAGAGCGAGGAATCGTGTTTCGTGGTGAAGAGGAGAAATGTCACTCGTCGGCGACGAGTGGTCGATGCGCCGACTCGTGAGCCAACGTGGTGAGAAAGAGGTTCACTGCGTCGCAGGCGCCACGCGCTCGTGGCGTGCGGAAGAGATCGAAGGAATGCTGAGTCGTGGCGAGCTCGGCGTAGAGAACCGGGTTACGAGAGACACGTCGTAGCTCTTCGACGAATCGACGGGCGGGTTCGACGTGAAGGAGCGAGTCGTTGGTGCCGTGCAACACGAAGAAGGGTGGCGCATCGGGATGCAGATGGTTGATCGGTGAGGCGTCGTGGAACACCTCGGTGGCGGCCGTCATTCGGTTCTTCACCACGTGTTTCTCGAGCAAGTGACGTACGGCGGGATTCTGCTCTCCGTCCCGATCGACCCAGTCGTAGATCCCGTAGAAGGGAACGACTGCCTGGACGCGAGTGTCGTCGTTCAGTTCGGGAGCGAATCGGTGGTCGTTTCCGAGCAATCCGGCCAGAGACACGAGATGCGCGCCGGCCGATCCTCCCGTGAGAGCGACGAAGGACGGATCGCCGCCGAAGGATTCGATGTTCGAACGAACCCACGCGATCACTCGCTGGATGTCGCCCACGTGATCGGGCCAGGTGGCGCGCGGACTCAGTCGATAACGCGGGGCGACACAGGTCCAGCCGGCTTCGGCCAGGTGGGTCATGAGCGGAACGCCTTGGGTCCGGTTGTCGCCGATGCACCAGCCGCCTCCGTGCACCTGAACGATCACGGGCGTGTGGCCCGTGACATCGGGTCGCCGCCACACGTCGAGCGTGTTGTGCACGCCGTGGTCGCCGTAGGGGATTCCTCGGGTACGGGTCGAGGTGTACGAACGGTGGAGGAGAGGCCACGGTGCACGATTGGCGCGAGGTGTCACCCCGTCGATCGACGATCGGACGGGACGGTCGAGATCGTGCGTCACGATCTCTGGCAGCCGTGCTGCCGTGGTTCGGGCCTGCCGATACTGGAGGATTCCGGCGGCCACGCCGGCCAGTCCGACCGAGGCGACGATCGCACGAACCGCACCACCCGTTCGCCGAGCGAGGCGGGCGGCGACGACCAGATGGACGAGAGCGACGGGGACCGGCGCTTCCGATCCGATGAGGCCGTTCACGAAGAGCGGTATCGAGCGTCGTCCACCACGTCGGGAGACAGGTCGCCAACCGTTCACGAGTGTGAACGTGGAGGCGACGAGCGCGAGCGAACCGGTGAGGCGGGAGCGGCGGTTCGACCTGGTCACGGCCACGAGATTAGGGCGAACCGGTCATTAGGCTGATCGCCGATGAGTGAATCGCTGACACTCGCCGGGGAATTCGACGCGCCCACTCGTGAACAGTGGTTGCGGGCCGTCCACGGAGTGATCCTGAAGTCGTCCCCCGACGCCACTCCCGACGAATTCCGCGCCGCATTCGAGAAACAACTGGTCTCCCGAACCGATGACGGACTCCGGATCCAGCCGCTCTACACCGCAGCCGACGCACCGGTGTCGATCGCTCTGCCCGGTGAGGCTCCCTTCGTGCGATCGGCCCACGCCGACCCCCGTC
>JBEDFW010000256.1:0-6356 GCA_041174985.1 Actinomycetota bacterium
TCGTCGCACGACGCTTGTTGGTCGGCTACGGCCAGCACGCCGTCCTGGAGGACGTCGACACCTTTCTTGCGCCCGGTGGCTCGATCGCCCTCGTGGGTTCGAACGGATCGGGTAAGTCGACTCTGTTGAAGACGTTCGCTGGTCTCTTGTCGCCGCTCGGCGGAGGGCTCGAGATCCTCGGCGCAACGGCCGGAACGTCGACGGCCGACGTCGCCTATCTCAGTCAGTATCACAAGGAGGGGTTGGCACTTCCGATTCGGGCGGTCGACGTGGTGCGAATGGCGCGTTTCGATCAGCGTGCTCGACTCGCTCGTCGCCGCCCGGTCGACGACGAGGCGGTCGCCGACGGAATGCGTCGAATGGGTATCGAGCACTTGGGAGATCGTGCGATGCGAGACCTGTCGGGCGGTCAACAGCAGCGGGTGTATCTGGCCCAGGTGTTGGCTCGGCGCTCGAAGCTATTGCTTCTCGACGAGCCCACGGCGGGACTCGACGCGCCGGGTCGGGCGCTCTTCCTCGAAGCGATGACGTACGAGCGCGAGCGCGGTGCGGCCGTGGTGACCGCGACACACGACGTGGGCGAGGCGACCGAATGCGAGCGTGTCATGCTTCTGGCCCGCCGAGTGATCGCCGATGGGCCGCCGGAGGTGGTGCTGACACCCGAGAACTTGCTCGAGACCTTCGGTGTCGGACTGACGCACGTCGACGGTCGACTCGTCGTCACCGAACACCTTCACGACCACGATCATTGACCGGTGTTCTGGTGAGAGATCTTCACCTACACGTTGAAAAATCCTCACCAGAACACCAGTGGATGCGTGTCAGTGTTCGTCCCAGTGATCGCCGTGGCGGGCGTGAAGATGTCCGTCGTGCAGATAGTCGACGTGGTCACCGTGCGGGACCGGAACGTGTCCGCAGTCGGGTCCGTGCTCGTGGTCGTGATGACCGTGTGCGACGCAGGATCCGTCGGTGCATTCGTCCCAATGGTCGTCGTGCTGGTGATGACGATGACCATTGTGGATGTAGTCGACGTGATCGTCGTGCGGGACCGCGACGTGTCCGCAATCGGGGCCGTGGACGTGTGGGTGCGCCTCGTGGCGCCGATCAGCGTGTGACGAATCGACGTGCGACGGTTCGACGTTCACGAGCACAGTCTGGCACCGGAGTCGTCGAAGGTGTGGAATGGGAACGTGGTATCACCCCTCGACCGACTCCTCGATCTGTCGATCGTGGGTGGATTCTCCCGGATCGGCTACGAGGCTCGCTCGCGAGCGCGCGATTGGGAGTCGTTGCCATCGGGAGCGCTGTCGGGTCGAACCGTCGTCGTGACCGGCCCCACATCGGGCATCGGTCGGGCCCTCGTCGATCAGTTGTCGGATCTCGGTGCCCGATTGGTGCTCGTCGGCCGGAGCGAGAGTCGTCTGGCGACCACGGCGAAGGAACTCGGTGGCGACGTGGAGATCGTGGTGGCCGACGTGGCCGACCTCGAGGCGGTGAGCCGGGCCTGCGAGACGATTCTGCGGATCGGTCGCCCTGACGTGGTGGTGCACAATGCCGGCGCCCTTTTGCACGACCTGATCCGGACGCCCCAAGGGCACGAGACCACCATCGCCGCGCACGTGTTGGCACCGCATCTCATGACCCGTCGGTTGTCGGCCGATCGCACCATCTGGGTGTCGTCGGGCGGCATGTACGGAGCTGCGCTCGTCGACGTGTCGCGTTCCGATCCGATGAACCCGTCGCGCTACGACGGCACCCGTCAATACGCAGCAGCCAAGCGAATGCAAGTGACGTTGGTCGAAGAATGGGCCAAGCGTCGTCCCGAGGGTTTCGTCGCGTCCATGCATCCGGGTTGGGCCGACACACCGGGAGTGCGGTCGTCTCTGCCGGGTTTCGCGCGGCTCACGTCACCGATGTTGCGAACGGCCGACCAGGGCGCCGACACGATCACCTGGTTGGCCGCGACGTCGTCGACACTTCGGTCCGGGCGTTTCTGGTGCGATCGTGAGTCGCGTCCGATTCACCGGCTCCCGAGGACTCGACGTTCCGACACGACCGAGCGACGTGCCGCACTCCTGGAATGGGTCGATCGACTCACCGACGATCGTTCATGATCTCGTCGGCGTAACGCCCCGACGCCACGAGTTCGGCCATCCGTCGCATTCCCGGCCCGCTGTGACGGAAGAAGGTCTGATACCCCTCGCACAGGTGATTGAGTCCGGCCTCCCCGTCGGGTGTGGTGGCGAAGCGATCCTTCGGGCATCCGCCATGACAAGCGAACCTCACGTCGCACTCTCGACACATCCGAGGGAGCGAGGACGACTTGTGCTGGCCGAAAGCGACCTGTCGGGGATCATCGACGAGACTTCGCAACGGAGTTTCGTGAATGTTGCCGAGCAGATGGTCGGGTTCCACAAAGTGATCACACGAGTAGACGTCGCCGTTGTGCTCGAGAGCCAGAGCATCGCCGCAGGTGGGCGAATGGACGCACAAGGTGTGGATGCCGAGATGTGATCCGAGAGTCACGTCGAACAGTTGCACGAAGACTCGGCCGACGTCGTGGCGTAACCACTCGTCGTACACGGTCACGAGGAAGTCACCGTACTGACGACCCGTGATCGAGCGACTGGTGACCACGTTGCCCTCCTGGCGATACAGGATGCGGCGTCGACCCGGCACGTCGCTCCAACCCCGCTCGGCCAATTCGAGGGTCAGAGGGTCGGCTCGCTCGACGATGGGAATGAACTGGACGTGCTCGGCCGACAAGGTGTCGCGGAAATATCGGTACACGTCCAGTGGGAGATCGACGTTCGCCGCGGAAAGACTGCACAAGACGTTGGTCTCGATGTCGGCCCGACGAAGATCGAACCAGGCCTGTTCGACCCGGGCGTGGGTGGGAGATCCGTTCTTGGTGACTCGGAAGCGATCGTGCACGTCGGCCGGACCGTCGATACTGAGGCCCACGAGTACGCGATGTTCCGAGAAGAGTCCCAGCCATTCGGCGTCGAGCAGCGTGCCATTCGTCTGGATGGAGTGCACGAGGTTCTGAGCGGGTCGTTTCGATCGTTCGGCGAGAGTGAGCGCACGTCGGAAGAATTCGACGCCCATCAAGGTCGGTTCGCCGCCCTGCCAGGCCACGTTGACCTCGCCATCGGGTTGCGCGTCGATCAGTTGAGTCACGTAGGCCTCGAGTGTGTCGTCGCGCATCTTGGTCGAGCCGGCGGGATAGAGAGCGTCCTTCGACAGGAAGAAGCAGTAGGTGCAATCGAGATTGCACGTGGCACCGGTCGGTTTGGCCAGGAGATGGAACGGGCGTTTCACGGCGGTGTTCGTCTCAGGACCAGGACCGGTGCCAGAGCAGGGGATTGGTGGCGCCGTCGGCAACGGAGCCCGGTGCTTTGCCACCGAGCCACAGCATGTGATCGAAGTTCTTGCTCGGAGGGACCGGATCGGAAATCGTCGCTCCATCGGCGAAGTAGATCACGGTGATCACGCCGCGCATGATCGACGTGGGGTTACCCGGTGCGCTGTGAAGCGTCCAGCCTCGATGGAACGTCGCGTCCCCGGTGCGGAACGGACCGTGAGTGCTCACGTGGTAACGCTCGACGACACGTTCGAAGTGAGCCTGCGAGTCGTCGCCGATGGTGAAATCACCGAGATTGCCGTCGCGCCACGACTCGTCGGCGAAGTTCATGCCGCCGATCTCGTCGGGAACGTCGACGAGGGGCATCCACATCGTGATGGTTCGGTCGGTGTCGAGCGGCCAGTACACCTGATCCTGGTGCCACGGGGTGTGCCCTCCGCCGGGCTCCTTGTACAAGGCCTGGTCGTGATAGAGGCGTACGCCGTCGCAGTCGAGCAATTCGGCGGCGACTCGTGCGAAGCGACGAGCCAACACGAACTCGGCCACGGTCGTGTCGTGTTGGAAGACATTGGCCGACTGGATGAAGGCCCTGCCGTACGTGTCGCGCTCGGCCAGAGGGCGGCGGTCGAAGCGACGGGCCATGGTTGCCTCGTCGATGGCCGGCTTGTAGCGAGCGACCTCGTCGGCGGAGGCCAGACCACGAACCACCGCGTGTCCCCGACGCTGGAACGACTCGATGGTGGCCGGTTCGACGGCCACCGAGTCGTCGAACGGTGACCGGTCCATACCTCATTGTGGCCCATGTCGTCGTCGGCGGTGACCGTCGATCACGCCGAGGAGGTCCGATCGGGCCACAATGGGCGAGGAAAGGACGCCATGGACTTCACCTGGACCCCGGAACAAGAGGCGTTGCGCGAGGAGGCCCGTGAGGTCGCCGAGGAGGCCGTACGTCATTACGGTCGATGGAACGACTCCTGGATCAACGGTTGGTCACGTGAGTTCGCCGAAGAACTCGGCAAGCGGGGTTGGATCGGACTCACCTGGCCGACCGAATTCGGCGGACAGGGTCGTCCGGCGATCGACCGTTTGATCATCGGTGAAGAGCTGATCAAAGCCGGGGCACCGATCGGTGCGATGTGGTTCGCCGACCGTCAGATGGGTCCGACCCTCATGACGTACGGTCGTCCCGATCAGCAGGCCGAGTTCCTGCCCGACATCCTCGCCGGACGTTCGGTGTGGTGCATCGGAATGTCGGAACCGAACGCCGGGTCCGATCTGGCGTCGCTGAAGACCCAGGCCGTCCGCGACGGTGATCACTGGGTGATCAACGGTCAGAAGATCTGGACGAGTTTCGGTGAGGTGGCCGACTACTGCTACCTCATCTGCCGGACGTCGACCGACGGCCCTCCGCACGCGGGGATCTCCGAGATCATCGTCCCGATGGACACCCCCGGCATCGAGGTGCGACCCATCAAGGACATGACGACCAACCGTCATTTCTGCGAGGTGTTCTACACCGACGTGAGAGTGCCGGTCGTCAACCTCGTCGGATCGGAAGGTGGTGCATTCAAGCAGACGATGCGCCAACTGGAGCACGAGCGCGGCGGCATCGACCGGTTGGTGTCGAACTACGCGCTCTACTGCATCGCGCGCGACCGGGCCGACACCTCCGACCCGCGAGTCCGCGCCGAGATCGCTCGCCTCGAGACGAAGTACCGCATCGGTCGCATTCTCGTGATCCGCGAGGTCCTGCACCAGGCGCCGGCGGGATTCTCGGCGGCCACCAAGTGCTTCTGCACCGAGCACGAGTGGGACGTGGCCCAGTTCGTCTCGCGCACCCTCGGCGCCGAAGCGACGCTCTGGAACGACGTCACGCAGGGTCTGGCGTATGCGCCCGGGTACACGATCATGGGCGGGACGTCGAACGTGATGCGCAACATCCTGGGTGAGCGGGTCCTGGGCCTGCCGAAGTGACTTCCGGTCGGCCGGGCTGAATTACGGTACGTCTCCGAAGGGGGAGACATGACGACGTGGAATTTCGCCGACGCCTACGAGGCCATCGCGGCTCGGGTGCCGAACAGTCCGTGCCAGATTCAGGGGGACCGGGCGTTCACCTGGTCCGATTTCGACCGTCGAACGAATCGGTTGGCCGCCGACATGATCGCCGGAGGGCTCGCCAAGCAATCGAAGGTCGCGGCCTATCTCTACAACGGGCCCGAGTATCTCGAGACCTACGTCGGAGCGTTCAAGGGTGGCTTCGCACCAGCGAACACCAACTACCGATACGGGTCCGAAGAGGTGTGGTACCTCTTCGACAACGCCGATGCCGAAGCCGTGGTCTTCCACGCGACCTTCGCCGAATTGCTCGACGGAATTCGTTCGCGATTGCCCAAGGTGAAGCGTTGGTACTGCGTCGCCGACGGCACGGCCGCGACACCCTCGTGGGCACTCGATTACGAGTCGGTGGTGAACGGATCCGATCCCGGACCGATCCGTCCGTCGTGGGGTCGCACACCCGACGATCTGCTTCTTCTCTACACCGGCGGTACCACCGGCATGCCCAAGGGTGTGATGTGGCGTCAGGACGATCTCTTCAACGTCGTGGGTGCTGGAGGCAATGCCGTGCTCGGCATTGCGCCGTCGACCTCGATCGAGGAGTTGGCGAGTCGTCCCGATCCGAACACCCCCGGCCTCGTGGTGCTCCCGGCCTGTCCCTTGATGCACGGAACCGGACAATTCACCAGTCTCATCTCGCTGAACGCCGGCGGCACGGTGGTCACTTTGAAATCGCGACAGTTCGACGTGCACGAGCTCCTCGGCGCCGTCGAGAAGCATCGCGTACAAGTTCTGGTGATCGTGGGTCAGGCGTTCGCCGGGCCGATCCTCGACGCTCTCGAAGCCGAACCAGGTCGCTACGACCTGTCGAGTCTGCTCATGATCACGTCGTCGGGTGTGATGTGGAGTCAGGAGAACAAAGCCGGACTGCTGCGAC
>JBEDFW010000257.1:0-3241 GCA_041174985.1 Actinomycetota bacterium
GGCCCAGCCCCACGGGTAGTGATTCGAATGGTTCGGTCCACCGATGTCGTCGATCGCCGCCAGTGCTTCGTCGACCGTGGAATGGTCACCGAGCCACGACGCCGCTTCGTTGAGCGTTCCCGAAGGTCCCCCTTCACTGCTCGTTCCGTTGTCGGACATGACGAGCACGATGGTGTCGTCGGCTCGACCCGAGTCCTCGATTTCGCGAAGCACACGACCGATCTGGGCATCGGTGTGCGTGAGCATGCCGGCGAAGACTTCCATGTAGCGAGCGAAGAGACGCCGCTCACCGTCGGACAGGTTCGACCACGATGGCACCCACGTCGGACGGGGCGTGAGGACAGTGTCGGCCGGAATCACTCCGAGTTCGAGTTGACGTCGGAAGATCCCCTCTCGCATTTCCTCCCAGCCGCCGTCGAAGCGTCCGCGGTACGCATCGGACCACTCGGGTGCTACGTGATGGGGCGCGTGTGCAGCACCGGTGGCCATCCAGAGCAAGAAGGGCTTGTCGGGCACGGCATGGTGTTGCGAGCGCAACATCTCGATCGCCTGATCGGCCAGGTCGTCGGTGAGGTGGTACGTGTCGCTCTGAGTGGTTCGAGCGGGAACTTCGATCGGTGTGTTGTCGCGGACGAGTTCGGGAGACCAATGATTGGTTTCGGCGCCGAGGAATCCGTAGTAACGCTCGAAGCCGAGACCGAGCGGCCAGCGCTCGAACGGTCCAGCCGCCGAATACTCGGCCTGCGGGGTGAGGTGCCATTTGCCGATGCACATGGTGTTGTAACCGTGATCGCGCAGGATGCGCGGGAGAGCCACGGCCGACTTCGGCAGACGTCCGGAATATCCGGGGAGGGCGAAAGACGTCTCTTGGGTGGCGCCCACTCCGACGGCGTGGTGGTTGCGACCGGTGAGCAACGTGGCGCGCGTCGACGAACAGATCGAGGTCACGTGGAATCGGTTGTACCGAAGGCCTCCGGCGGCGAGACGATCGATGTTCGGTGTCGCGATCGGAGAACCGAAGCAACCGAGCTGTCCGAAACCGACGTCGTCGAGCACGATCACCACGATGTTCGGCGAGCGCTCGGGACGAGTCGGATAGACCATCTCCGCAGATTAGGTCGCCGGACACGAGCATTCGACTAGCGTGATCTCGTCATGTCGTCGGTGCCTCCAAGTACCCAGTCACCCCGGATCGCCGTGCTACCCGACCGCACGGCGGAATGGATGCGCGATGCCGTCGTCGCGGGTGGTGGTGAGTTGGTCGACGTGTCCGACACGACGGCGATGATCTGGGGTGCGGCACGCGATCCACAGGGGTTGGCCGATGTTCTCGACGCGAATCCGCACCTTCGCTGGATCCAACTTCCTTTCGCCGGAGTCGAAGAGTTCGCGCATCTCATCGACGGCGATCGCCTCTGGACGTGCGGCAAGGGTGTCTACGCCGAACCGGTCGCCGAGATGGCCGTGTCGATGGCCTTGGCTGGTCTGCGAGGTCTGGTGTCGTACGCGAGAGCGACGCAGTGGTCGCCGCCGATCGGTCGCAATCTGATCGGAGCACGCGTGAGCGTGCTCGGCGGAGGCGGAATCACCGAGGAGATCGTTCGCCTGTTGAAGCCGTTCGACTGTCACGTGACGGTCGTGCGACAGCACGTCACCGACATGGACGGCGTCGACGTCGTCCTCGACAGCGACCGCTACATCGATGCCCTGCCGGGCGCCGACGTCGTCTTCCTCGCTCTTCCTCTCACGCCAGAGACGGAAGGAATGCTCGGCCGCAGCGAGTTCGAGTCGATGGAACGTCACGCCTGGCTGGTCAACGTGGCGCGGGGCAAGCACGTGGTCACCGACGATCTCGTCTGGGCGCTCGCCAACGGGGTGATCGCTGGAGCTGCTCTCGACGTGACCGACCCCGAGCCGCTCCCGGCCGAACATCCGCTCTGGACGTTGCCGAACTGCCTGATCACTCCACACGTGGGGAACACGCCAGCCATGGCGATTCCCCTCCTCAGTGAACGAATCACGAACAACGTTCGACGATGGATCGCCGGCGACGAATTGGTCGGACCGGTCGATCACCAGTTGGGCTACTGAATACCGCGCAGCGTTAGCCTCGGCGCATCGGCGCTTATTACGAACGACTCGGCGTGCACCCTCGCGCCTCGCAGGACGAGATCCGCGCCGCCTATCGAGCATTGGCTCGTCGACATCACCCCGATACACGCGGAGGGCGACCCTCGCCGGAGATGACGTCGATCAACGAAGCGTGGTCGGTTCTGTCCGACCCGGCGCGACGGGCCCGCTACGACGCCGATCTGCGTGTGGGAGCCGATTCCGCGGCGCCCGTCGTCGCGAACGATCCGCCCGTGCACTCGCGTCCGGTCGACATGTCGCCGGCCCGTTTCCCCTGGCGGTTCGTTCTCGGTCTCGTCGTGGTCGCGGCAGCGGCGATTCTGATTCTTGGTGCAATCACCGATGGTGGTGAACCGACTCCCATCGACAACCTCATCCAAGTCGGATCATGTGTCGACCTCGACGATGCTCGGGGCGAGGCGTTCGAAGTGCCCTGTGACGGTCTGCAAGAGGCCGAGGTGACCGAGATCGTGCCCTTCGACGGCGTGTGTTCGGCCGGACTGACCGGGTACCGCGACCGACAGGGGATGGGCAAGGTGTGCGTGGTGGTGCGGTGACCGGACCTTGGTAGCGTTTCGATGTGAAGGGCGATTAGCTCAGTCGGCTAGAGCGCTACGTTCACACCGTAGAGGTCATCGGTTCGAGCCCGGTATCGCCCACCAACGGAACCCGGTCCCCGTGGCCGGGTTCTCGTGTTTTTCGGAGGTCGCCCCACGGCATTGGGCCGATCGGTACATTGAGCGACGTGCGCCAGACGTGTGAACGGATCGGATGCGGCCTCGACGTCGCCGTGGTCTACGGCACCGTGCCCGGCCGCGACGGATCGCTCACCCTGTGGATCGATGCCTTTCGTCCCGACGTTTCGGCGGCGCGCGAGCGCGAGATCATGGGATACGTGTGCCTGAAGCACGGTGAGCGCCTGTCACCTCCACGGGGCTGGTTGGTCGACGATCGACGCGAGTCGGCACCCCGCCTCTTCCGTCCGCAATCGAATCACCCGCAACCGAACCTCACCGTCGTGCGCGACAAGGCGCCGCGCACGCGCAAGGATCGAGTTCGCGATCTGCCCCGTCCGAGCCTGTTCGCCGAGAGCACGCCCGTCGCCGAGAAG
>JBEDFW010000258.1:0-3220 GCA_041174985.1 Actinomycetota bacterium
GCGCATGGTCGTGGCGGCCGCGGTCCTGTGGGTGTGGGCCATCGCCACCGATGCGCCCAAGCTTTCGCGACGCGACGTTCTGTGGGCGGCGGTGGCCGGTCTCGCACTGCACGCCGTGTATCTCGGTGGCGTGTTCGTGGCCTCCGACTGGAACCTGCCCTCGGGACTCTCGGCGCTGATCGCCGGCCTTCATCCGGTGGTGACGTCAGTGGCGGCCCTCGTCGTTCTCGGCGAGCGGTTGACCAATCGACAATGGATCGGAGTGGCTCTCGGCGTGGGCGGTGTGGCGGCGGTGGTCGTCGATCGCCTCGAAGCCGGAGTGAGTGGAATCACCGCCGGCGCACTCGTGGCCATGGCGGTGTCGGTGCTCGGCATGTCAGCCGGCACGTTGTTGCAGCGCGCCAAGGGTGGTGCGATGCCACTGCTCCGCGGAACGGCCGTGCAATACGCGTCGGCGGCTGTGGCTCTCGGTGTGGGATCGATCGCCTACGAAGGATTCGAGGTGGAGACGACCGCACGTTTCTGGTGGTCGCTCGCCTGGGCAGTGGGAATTCTGTCGATCGCCGCCGTGCTCATCATGTTGTGGCTCTTGCAGCGTCAAGCCGCGGTGAGAGTGAGCAGTCTGTTCTTCCTCACGCCGGCCCTCAGTACGGTGGAAGGCGCGATCTTGTTCGGTGAACGCCTCGGTGCGTTGGCCGTGCTCGGATTGATGGTCGCCCTCTCCGGCGTCGCTCTCGTCACCCTCACGCCCCGCTCACCAGAACACCGGGGTCAGCCGACGTAGCGCTTGTCGGCGAGGTCGAGGACCTCGTCGATGATGGCGATGCCCTGACGCATCTCGTCGTCACTCGTGGTGAGCGGCGGAACCACGTGCATGCGGTTGAAGTGCGTGAACGGCCAGAGGCCGCGAGCCTTGCAGGCGCCGATCAACTCGACCATCGGAGCGTTGGCTTCGCCGGCCGCGTTGAACGGAACGAGCGGCTCACGAGTCTTTCGGTCCTTGACGAGTTCGATCGCCCAGAACACCCCGATGCCGCGAACGTCTCCGACACTCGGGTGCTTCTCTTTCAACTTGGCGAGTTCGGGGCCGATCACGTCACGTCCGAGATGTCGAGCGTGCTCGATGATTCCTTCTTCCTCGAAGATGTTGATGCTCGCCACCGCCGATGCACAGGCCAGCGGGTGACCCGAGTAGGTGAGTCCGCCAGGGAACTGACGTTCCTTGAAGGTGTCGGCGATCCGGCGGCTGATGATGACACCACCGAGCGGGATGTATCCGGAGTTGACTCCCTTGGCGAAGCAGATGAGGTCGGGGGTGACGCCCCAGGCATCGATGGCGAACCATTCACCACAGCGGCCGAAGCCCGACATGACTTCGTCGGCGATGAGCACGATGCCGTATTCGTCGCAGATCGAGCGCACGCCGTCGAGGTAGCCGGGCGGCGGAACCAGGATGCCGTTCGTCCCCACGACCGACTCGAGCATGATGGCGGCGATCGTCTGAGGGCCTTCGACCATGATGACGTCGCGCAGGTGCTGCAACGCGCGCTGCGACTCTTCGATCTCGTCGGAAGAGTGGAAAGCCGAGCGGTACGGATACGGGCCCCAGAACTTCACGATGCCGGGCATTCCGGGTTCGCTCGGCCAACGACGCGGATCGCCGGTTGCCTGGATGGCTCCGGCCGTGGCGCCGTGGTAGCTGCGATAGGTGGTGAGAACCTTCATGCGCCCGGTGTGCAGACGCGCCATGCGCATCGCGTTCTCGGTGGCTTCGGCGCCGCCGTTGGTGAAGAACACCATGTCGAGGTCGCCGGGAGCGCGCTCGGCGATCAGACGAGCCGCTTCACTACGCATGTCGTTGGCGTGAATCGGAGCGATCGTGCACAGTCGCGCTGCTTGCTCCTGGATGGCGGCGACCAGCTTCGGATGCTGATGGCCGATGTTGACGTTGACGAGCTGACTCGAGAAGTCGAGGTAGCGGTTGCCCTGGTCGTCCCAGATCCAGCTTCCTTCGGCGCCGGCGACGACGATCGGGTTGATCATTCCCTGCGCCGACCACGAATGGAACACGTGGGCGCGGTCGTTCACGAACGCATCGGAGGGGCGGTTCTCGAGGCTGGTCATGCCGTCAGATTATTCGTTACAGACTCGGGTGAACAGACCACACTTTGCAACAGGACAAACAGTTGACGAGTCGCCGAATCGGGTTGCTACGGTCGGGCGCATGGGAGAACGCGTCAGTTTCAAATCGAACGGTGGAACCTGCGAGGGCTACGCGGCCGACGGTGGTGGTCCGGGCGTCATCGTGATCCAGGAATGGTGGGGGCTCGTGCCGCACATCGAAGACGTAGCCGATCGTTTCGCTGCCGCCGGCTACACGGCGCTGGCTCCCGACCTCTACCACGGCCAGGCCTCGTCGGAACCCGATGAAGCCGGCAAGTTGATGATGGCTCTGAAGTTGAGCGAGGCGGCCAAGGATCTTTCGGGCGCGGTCGACTTCCTGCAAACGCGCACGGGTCATTCCAAGGTGGGTGTGGTCGGGTTCTGCATGGGCGGTGGACTCACACTCGTGCTCGCCACGCAGCGTCCCGACGCCGTGGTGGCCGCAGCGCCGTACTACGGCGTGATCCCGTGGGCCGACGCGCAGCCCGACTGGTCGAAGCTGTCGGCCAAGGTCGTCGGCGAGTACGCCGAGAAGGACGGATTCGCCGGCCCGGCTGCAGTGCAGGCACTCGAGAAGCAGTTGAAAGGACTCGGTAAGGACGTGACGATGCACATCCACGCCGGCGCCGATCACGCCTTCTTCAACGACACTCGTCCCGATGTGTACGACGAAAAGGCGGCGAGCACGGCCTTCACCCGCACTCTCGACCTGTTCGCGAGCACGCTGAAGTAGATCCCGAAACGGATGTTCAGCCCGTCGAGCAGATGTCGACGGCCGAGCCCTCGCACAGCGCGCGGAAAGTGAACGCGTCGACGACACCGTTCGGCCGGAGGTCGACGCTTCGTTGGAATTCGACGACGACAGCGGCGGTGTCGGGTCCGAACTTGCCGTCGGGGATGACGTCGAAACCGTTGGCGCTCAAGAGGTTCTGAACCAGACGAACCGTTTCGCTGCGATCGCAGAGTTGCACCGGCAGCTCGGAGCCGGCATCGACGAAGTCGTCGCACTCGGCGAAGACACTCGTGGCGACCGACGGGTTCGACGAATCCTCGGGGG
>JBEDFW010000259.1:0-4633 GCA_041174985.1 Actinomycetota bacterium
ACACGAGCGGGCTCGGTGAGAACGACGAGGTCGATGCGGTCTTCGCCGGTCGCACCGCTCTTCTCTCGACCGGCCACGACGAGTACTACTCGACCCCGATGCGCACCACCCTCGAACGAGCACGAGAAGCCGGCGTGAACCTGGCCTTCTTCGGCTCCAACGCCGTGTACCGGCACGTGCGACTCGAACCCAACGATGACGGGCTCGCCTATCGCGAGATGCCCAACTATCGAGTGGCCGATGAGGACCCCGTCACCGAGAACGATCCGATGCAATCGACCGTTCAGTGGCGCAATCCGCCCCTGGCCCTACCCGAATCGGCACTCATCGGTGTGCAGTACTTCGCCGCCGGAGTGACCGCCGCACTGAAGGTCGTCAATGCTTCCAATTGGGTGTTCGACGAGGTCGATGTCCGCAATGGGTCCTCGTTCAAGAAGTTGGTCTCGATCGAAGCCGACGGTCTCGGACCGGCCGACGTCGAACCCGAGAATCTCGAGGTGCTCGCGAGTGGACCGGTGCGGTATCTCGGCAACGAAT
Source organism: Actinomycetota bacterium (assembly GCA_041174985.1). Taxonomy (GTDB): domain Bacteria; phylum Actinomycetota; class Acidimicrobiia; order Acidimicrobiales; family Ilumatobacteraceae; genus Casp-actino8. The sequence goes on from JBEDFW010000259.1 coordinate 538, forward strand.
ACGACCACGCCATGACGTACTACGCACACGAGAGCGGAGCCGGAGTCTTCGCCACCGGAACGATCGCCTGGATCAACGCGCTCGACGCCGAGTACTGGGGAGACGAGGACACGACGGAATTCGTTCGCGGAGTCACGTCTCGCGTGTTGACGGTCTTCGCATCCGGACCCGCGGGAACGCAGTATCCGAGCACTGCCAATGCCAGCCGCTATCGACGTGCGGTCCGTCCCGTCGACGAGTGAGTCGTGTTGGTGGGCGCAGAGGGACTCGAACCCCCGACATCTTCCTTGTAAGGGAAGCGCTCTAGCCAACTGAGCTATGCGCCCGCAGGGTTCCCGAGCCTACCGCCCACCTCTGCCGTGAGAATCCGGTATCCACCAACGTCGTGAACCGCGCAACTACCTTTTGGGCGTGGCACCCCGACCCAGCGACGCCGAATCGGAACTGCTCCGGCAGTATCTCGACGACATCGGCACCTATCCGCTGTTGTCGGCCGAAGACGAGCGTCGCCTGGCCGCCGCCATCGTCGAAGCCCGGCTCGCTCAGGAGCGTCTCGACGGTGAGCCCAAACCAGTCGGGCGTGATCGCACCAAGCTCGTGAAGACCGTGCGCACGGGTGACGCTGCACGTCAGACGTTCATCCAGTGCAACTTGCGCCTCGTCGTGTCGGTCGCTCGTCGTTACGAAGGCTCCGGGCTCGGACTGCTCGATCTCATTCAAGAAGGAAACCTCGGGCTCATGCGGGCCGTGGAGGGCTTCGACCACCAGAAGGGTTTCAAGTTCTCCACCTACGCCACCTGGTGGATCCGCCAATCGATCGGTCGCGCGTTGGCCGACTCGTCGCGAACGATCCGGGTTCCCTCTCACGTCCGTGAGGTGTATTCGCTCATCGACCAGTCGACCGAGAAACTGGCCGCCACTCTCGACCGCCAGCCGACCGTGGAAGAGGTGGCCGAACTCTCCGGAGTCAGTGCCGAACGAGTGGCTCTGGTGCGGCAGCACCGCCGTCCCCTCGTGTCGCTCTCGACCCCCCTCGACAGCGAAGGTGACACCGAGTTGGCCGAGATCATCGCTGACGACATGGCGATTTCGCCCTTCGACGCTGCGGCCGCCGCCCTCGAGAAACGAGCTCTCATCGAACAGCTCCGTCGTCTCGAAGAGCGCGAAGAAGAAGTCCTGCGCGCTCGCTTCGGAATCGACGGCCCGCCCAAGACTCTCGCCGAGATCGGCGACATGTTGGGGGTCACCCGCGAGCGAGTACGACAGATCGAAGCACGCGCTCTCGGCAAGTTGCGACACCCGAGCGTGTCGCGAGTGTGGCATCAGGGCCAGCAGGCCGCCGACGCCGGCTGAGTCACCTCTCGCTCTAGGGAAGCGTCGAACGGACGGCCACGGCCCGGTCGATCAGACTCGTCGTCGCCGCGATCGGTGTGCGCCGGGCGGCGTGGTCACGCACCACGAGGTCGCGTCCCCGAGCATCGCGAACGTCGACACCGAGTTCACGGCAGACGAGAAGTGCTCCGGCGTAGTCCCACACTCCATGTGCATCGACCGAACAATCGATGAAGGCGTCGAGCGAGCCGTCGGCCACCATGCACAGGTCGATCGCCGACGCGCCAAGAGCCCGGTACTGCCACCAGCCCGGATCAGTCGGCAATGGCCCCGACACGCCCACGACTGCCGACGACCACTCGCATCCCTCGGGAGACGTCATCGGTGCGCCGTTGCGCCAGGCACCCCTGCCTCGAACCGCCCACCATCGAATCGGTGCCGCCTGATGAGCCACGAGCGCAACGAGAGGGCCGAGATCGTCGACCGCACACAACGACGTGGCGTAATGAGGTACACCGCGACTGGCATTGGTCGAACCGTCGAGAGGATCGACGATGACGACGACGTCGCGATCGAGATCCGATTCACCGGATTCCTCCGACAGAACTCCGACATGTGCACGTTTCAACACGTCGAGTGCCGCACGGTCGGCCACCAGATCGGCTCGATACTGACCGTCTCGCACGCCTGACGGACGCCAATCGGTCACCCCTTTCAGGGCGTTCGACACCTCGTCGGCGACGTCGTGGAACAGGGCGAGCAGCCCGTCAGGAGACACGGCGCTCAGGGTAGTGTCGTCGCCGTGGCCGTCATCGATGTCGCCGGATTCGTCTCCGACATGAAGAGCCATGCGATCGACCACGGTTTTCACGTCCACGACGAGCGTCACTTCGTCGAGACCTACTCGTTGCGCCAGCTCTGGGAGGTCGACTTGCACCCTGAAGAGGCATGCGACGGCCCCATCGACCTCCATCTCTCCCTCGAGGTCGATCCGCGGGCGCTCCTTGGTTTCGAGGACGCAGTGGCCACCCTCGATCCCGACAGCGACGAGGAACCACCGGCCGGCTTTTCGTTTCCCCTCCTGTTCACCTGGACGTTGCCGCCGTTGAACCAGCCACCCGATCTTCTCGTCCTGGCCACCGAATTGGCCGGAATCGGGGGGATCGATCTCCCTCTCGAAGTGTCGGCGATCGACTCCACGGCATCGGTCACCGATGCTCCCGAACGCAAGCTCTCGATCGTGGCTCGACTCGAAGTACCACTCGTCGACGTCTACGAGAACGACGATCAGCAGTTCTGTGCGACCCTCGACCGCTGCCGAGACGTGAGCCTCTATCTGCTCGAAGTCGCTCCCGCGTGGCTCGGAGAACCGTGACGGAACTCCGACGGCGTGCGAGACTTCGCTGATGAACGTCGCCGAACTTCTCGACATCTTGAAAGACCTCGATCCGGAGGCCGTCGTCGAGTTGGCCATCGTGGCCCCGGTGATCGCCGAGGACGACACGATCACGGTCGACCAGTACACCGTCGAGGGCATTCTTCCTCGTGACCCAGCCGATCACGACGGCGAGTCGGTGGTGTGGTTGATCGGTGGCGAAGCGAGCGACGTCGACGAGTTCATCGAAGCGATCGGTGGTGAGGAAGAACTTCCGCAATCCGGTGATGTCATCGAAATGGAACGCTGGTCGCGCTGACGAGCGATCCGGCCGAACGAACGTCTGAGGGCGGCGATCAGCGCTCCGAGTACGAACAAGGCCAGCCCGACAAGGACCGCGTCGATTTCCAGCAAAGCAATCATCCACACCGTGACGGCGATACCGAGCAACGGCAGGACCGGCCATCCGGCGATGGAGCCTGGCACACGAAATGGCCGTGACCGATCGGGGCGACGGCGACGCAGGAGCACCACCATCAGGTTCACCGAGAGGAAAATGGCGTAGATCGCGACATCGGTGGCACTCGCGACCAAGCGGAGATCTCCCCACGAAATGAAACCTGCTGAGATGACGGCGCAGGCCACCACGGCCACGCCCGGTGATCCGACTCGGGTGAGTCGTGAGCCGATCGACGGCAGATCTCCCGATCGACTCATGGCGAACACCATGCGAGAGGCTGCCGTCAGGACCAGGATCACCGTATTGGTGGTGGTCGCCATCGCGAACACGGCCATGACCGCACCGGCTCGATCGCCGACGGCATCAGCAGCCACGTCGGTGAGAGGCTGATCCGATTCCGCCAACGTCGCGGGCCCGAGCACGCTGACCGCTGCGATCGCCACGAGCACGTACAGAACTGCCGAAATCGCGAGCGACCACAAGAGCGCTCGCGGAGTATTACGAGTCGGATCCTTCGTCTCCTCGGACAAAGTGGCGACTTCGTCGAAACCGATGTACGCGAAGAAAACGAGCGCCGCACCCGACATCACTCCGGAGAAGCCGGACCACCAGCCCTCACCCCGAGCCTGGAACACCTCGCCAGTGCCGATGTGATCGAGACCGATCACGATGACGAAGATCAGCCCGGCGACTTGGGCAAGGCTGAGCGCGACCACCAACTTCGACCAGCGTGTCGAGCCCCAGACGACGATCGAGGCCGCCGCAACCAGCACTCCCCCGGCCAGCAGGCGTTCTTCGACATCGAAGAAATACTTCGCGTAGCGGGCGAATCCCAAGGCGACCGCGGCCGAGGCGATCACGAGTCCGATGGCCATCGCCCAGCCGATCAAGAATGTGACCGTTCGTCCGAAGACGTGACTCGAGTACTC
>JBEDFW010000260.1:0-4709 GCA_041174985.1 Actinomycetota bacterium
ACCAGATGAACGTGTGAGCACGTTCCCCGGTCGCGTGATGGATCACGTCCCAGAACTCGGTGGTCCACGAGATGACACCGAGATGTTCGTACGCCCAATCGTCACCCGCACCACTCATCACATCGGACTTGTCCCACGTGAAGTCCTCGTACACGGAATGAACCTTGTAACCGGTGAGTTCGGTTCCGCGCTTGCCGAATTCGTTCCAGGTCCAGACATCGGACGGAGGAAGAGACGAGTCGGCTCGTGTGCTCGACGGTCGCAGGAGGACTCCCCCGAAGGTGTGATAGGCGTTGTACCCGCAGACGTTGGGACGAGCACGAACGGCGCGAACCAAGGCGTCGATCTCGGGCTCGGAGAGCGGATGGTCACCCGATCCGAGAACACTCGTCGACCAACCCGCAGGAAAGTTGCGATTGAGATCGAGGCCGGCCGGATCGCGTGGTGTCGGCACGGTGAAGCCGTCGAAGTCGACGACTCGTCCCTCGGTCAGGAGTCGATAACGCGGCCGGTCGGTCAAACCGTCGAGAGGAACCGGCATCATCACCCGTGCATCATCGGGGTGTTCGATCCACGCTCCGTTCGGATCGGGCAGACGCATGATGAGGATGCGTCCGTCTCCGTCGACGTCTTCGGGGTGCAGACCGGGCCAGCGATGACCATCGGTCCATGGCCACGACCGAACGCTCGAACGGTGGAAGGACGGACGATCGGCGAGCGCGGCTTCGACGCCATCGGGATTGACACGTGGGGCGACGTAGAAGGTTCGGGTTCGCAAGGCCTCGGTGACAATCGCGTCACCTGTTTCGAATCCCTGCATCAGATGATGAACCAGATACAAGGCCGCCACTCCCCCGGTGACCTCGACGGCGTGAATGTTGGCGTCGACCCAGTGCGCCGGTTTGGTGTCGTGAGCACCGGTCGACGAGTCGGTGATCGCGATCACCCAAAGTTTGCGACCTTCGTACGAGTGGCCGTACGTCTCGAGGGTGATCAGATCGGGTCGACGTGACGCGGCGTACTGCAGCCAGGCGACCATGTCGTCGTAACGAAGGAACCGATCGAAGTCGTAGGAGGCGGGTTCGAATGACATCGAGACGACCCTAGTCGGCGTGTGTCGGCACCCGAATCGAGGACGTCACGCACAAGCGCACGGACGCGACGAACAGCGCGGACACCCGTCGGCGTAGCGACGGATCGCCGTCTCGAGATCGATGTCCATCTGGTTGGCCAGACTGGCGACCCACGCCAGGACGTCACCGAATTCGTGCATCTGTTGATCGACGGATCCTTTACGCACCGCTTGTGCGAGTTCGCCGAGCTCTTCGGTGAGCCAGGCCACCGTCGACGGAATCCCTCGTGCTCGATCGCGCGCGCCGTACGTCTCGTCGATGATGCGTTGAAGTTCGGCGAGATTCACGAGATCACCGACCGAGAGTCTCGGTCACCCAGGCGTCGAGAGCTTCGAGGCCTTTCTCACCCGACGTGCGTCCCTTCACGACACCATCGGGACCAGTGATCACCATGAAGGGATAACCGGTGACGCCGTACGCGGTGGCAGCCGTCATCTCGGCGGAATCGGCCATGGCGTCCCACGTCCATCCCATCTCGATCAACCACTCCGACGGAGGGAAATTCGGCCGATCGTCGGCCACCGCCGTGCTCACCGCCACGATCTCGAGGCCGGCCGGGATCATTCCCATGGCTTGCCATTCGAGTAGCACCGGAATCTCGGCGTTGCAGTGCGGACACCAGTGGGCCAAGAACACCACGAGGCGATCGGTGCCGTCAGCGGGATCGATCACGAACGAGCTTCCGTCGAATCTCGCGCCTTCGAGAGTCGGTGCCGACCGTCCGACCGCCGAGTCACCAGCGGGATCGGTGAGTGGTTCGAGCACGTCACCCACCACGACGACCGGTTGGTTCTCTCCGGCAGTCGAACCCTCGTCGACACCGTCGTCGGAGTCGACGACCGTCGACGTCGAGACATCGGCGGACGGTGTCGAAGCGTCGTCGTCGGAATCACCCATGACGACGGCGACCACGAAAGCCACCACGATCGCCACCACGACGGCTGCGACCACGAGACGAACGGTGTTCGAATTCTTCTTCTCGGTGTTCATGGTCTCCTCCTCGGGTCGAGCGCCGACCGCGACATTTTCCTCACGGTGGAACATTTTCCTCACGGTGCGACGGATTCCGGTTTCGGTGTGACGAACAACAATGCCAGAACGGACGCGAAACCGGCCATCGCCATGAAAGCCAAGGTGACGAAGCCCAGTTCGCGGAACCAGATGTCGGTACACGACGGCCCGACGGAGCAGGCCCCGTCGCCCAACGACGGTTTCCATTCGATGACGTAGTGATACGTGGAGACACCCAGACCGGCGGCGGCGAGAGGCAGTGCGTACCACCGCACGTTGCGATCGCGACGAATGGCGGCCACGAGGAGAATGCCGGCCAGCGGATACATGCAGATCCGCTGGAACCAACACAGACGGCACGGGACGTAATCGGCGACCTCGCTGAAATACAGGCTTCCCGCCGTGGCCACGGCGGCGACCAGCCAGGCCAACCACAGCGCGGCACCGTGCAGACCCTCGGCCACGGGACGAACCGCACCGAAACGAGTACCGAGCACCCGCACGGTCAGAACCACGATCACCCCGCCCGCCGCCACGATGGCGAGGAGGGACGAGAAGAGTTCCATCGACTGGACGTCCATCGATTCCAGTATGCCGTTGCGTGGTGAGAAGATGAAGTCTTGAGCAGCGACGCCTCCCGTCTCTCCGACACGTCGAGTCCGCCGTTCCTGTCGATCGACGATGTCGACCGACTTCGGGCCGAGCCCTCACTTCACGTGGTGATGGCCGACGTTCGCTGGTACCTCGACGGACGAGACGCACGCGAGGTGTTCCGAAGTGGACACATACCCGGTGCGGTGTTCGTCGACGTCGACACCGATCTGGCCTCCCACGGACGTCCCGCCGACGGACGTCATCCCCTGCCGTCTCCGGACGAGTTCGCCGAGGCGATGAGTCGACTCGGTATCAGCGACGACACTTGGGTGATCGCCTACGACGACACCGGAGGGATGACCGCCGGCCGGTTGATCGTGATGCTCCGCATGCTCGGTCGACGGGCGTCCCTTCTCGACGGGGGCCTGCGCGCTTGGATCGACGAACACGGCGACGATCTCGCGACCGGCGACGCCGACACGAACGGAGGACTCTTCACTCCGAGACCCTGGCCCGCTGATCGGCTCGCGACCCACGACGATCTCGCTCGTTTCGTCGACCATGACGGTGACCGTGACGGTGACGGCACGACGGTCGTTCTCGATGCACGAGCACCGGAGCGATTCCGAGGCGACGTCGTCAACGCTGCCGATCCCCGTCTCGGACACGTACCCGGTGCCTTCAACTCTCCATGGGGTTCCTTGCTCGTCGACGGACACCTGCGGGCACGCGACGAACTCGTCGAGCACTACCGAACGTTGTGTGTGGACGTCGCCGACGACGTGATCGCGTCCTGCGGTTCGGGTGTGTCGGCCTGTCTCAACGTGTTGGCCATGGAGCACGCCGGATTCACTCCGCCACGACTCTTCGTCGCCTCGTGGTCGGGCTGGGCCTCCGATCCCGATCGACCCGCCGAAACGGGTGCCGTCGTTCCCGACCGCGCGCGGTACGTCCGGGCGAGCGTGCTCGGTGCACGTCGCCGCGAGGCGTCTCGTCACTCGACCACGGGTGACCCAGCCCTGCACGACCTTCGACGGCTTCGACGACGAAAGTGGCTCGCCGAACTCGAGTGGTTCGAAGCCCTGTATCGCGTGTACCTCGCGGCATTCGTCTTCGGCGGCTCGTTCCTCTTCGTGTCGGGTCTGATCACCGATTCCGCTCTTTCTCCCGAGGCAACGCGTCGCGTCGTCGCCGAAGGACCGGGCTGGCTCGGCGTGCTGGCAGTCGCGGCATGGGCGTTCGGAATGCGTTCGGGAAGTCTGGGTGGCCCACTCGCACTCGAAGAGGCCGATGTTCGCCACGTCCTCTCCGCACCCATCGACCGTCGACTCGCGCTGCTCCGTCCGGCTCTGCAACGAGCCCGATCGTTCGCATTCGCCGGTGGTCTTCTCGGTGCCGCCGCCGGACAGTTGATCGGTCGGCGCATGCCAGGAAGCGAGCTCACGTGGTCTCTCTCCGGAGCGACGTTCGGAGGCGCGGTCGCTCTTCTGTACGTCGGCTCGGCACTCGTGGCGCACTCGCTTCGTCTGCCCCGGTGGGTCGCCACGATCGTCGGATCGATCGGTGTCGTCTGGCAAGCCGCTTCGGCGCTTCCCGAGCGAGTCGACACGATCGGACCCGCCGATGCCTTCGGTGGATTGGCGTTCTGGGAGATACGAGTGGATTGGGTCGAGATCGCGGCACCACTCGTGGCCCTCGTCCTCGTGATCGCCGGCGTCCTACTACTTCGCCGGATCTCGATCGAGGCGCTCGACCGTCGCTCCTCCTTGGTCGCTCAACTGCGTTTCGCCGTCACGCTTCAAGACCTGCGCACCGTGATGCTCCTGCGTCGTCAACTCGGTCACGAGCGCAGTCGACGACGACCGTGGGTGACCCGTCGACGCAACAGTGGTGTCAGTGCCGAATGGCAGCGGGGATGGCACGGGCTCTTGCGTTTTCCCGGCGCACGTCTCGTGCGCACTGCTGTGATCG
>JBEDFW010000261.1:0-8629 GCA_041174985.1 Actinomycetota bacterium
CACATCACCACGCCCGAGGTGGCCGACACCGTTCGTTCGGCCCGCGCCCAGTCCCCCACGGTCGGCATCCTCGTCGACGTTCAGGGCCCGAAGCTCCGACTCATCGATGGTCTCGACGCGAGCGGAGCCGAGGTCGTCCTGTGGCAGCGCGGTTACGGAGACGGACCGACCGTCGGCTTCGATCCCGAAGCGGTCGGGGTCGAGCCTGGTGAACGCATCCTCGTGAACGACGGGCGCATCGTGCTGCGCGCCACCGAGGTGAAACCTCACATGGTTCGGGCCGAGGTGATCACCGGCGGTGTCGCTCAGGGCAAGCGTGGCGTGAACCTGCCCGACACCAACGTCAACGTCCGCATGTTCTCCGACAAGGATCGGGCCGACATCGCAGCAGCCGTCGACAGTGGTGCCGACTGGATCGCCTTGTCGTTCGTGCAACGCGCCGAGGACGTCCTCGAAGCCCGGCGCATGGTGCCCGACGACGTTCGAATCCTCGCCAAGATCGAACGGCCCCAAGCGTTGCGCGTGCTCGACGAGATCTGCGGCGTGTCGGACGGCGTGATGGCGGCTCGTGGTGATCTCGGGGTCGAGATCCCCTTCGCTCGACTCCCTGTTGCGCAACGCGGTATCGCCGAGGAGTCGTTGCGATCGGGTGCGGTGTCGATCTGTGCCACCGAGATGCTCGAATCGATGATCTCGTCGACCCGACCCACCCGGGCCGAGGTGTCCGACGTGGCCAACGCCGTGCGTGACGGTTTCGACTGCGTGATGCTCTCGGCCGAAACGGCGATCGGTCACGACCCCATCGGTGCCGTACGAGCCATGGCGCAGATCCTCGAAGAGGCCGACAGTCTCGACGGATTCGAATCACCCTTCGCCGACCACAACCCGAACGCGGCTGCCGTGGCCGCCTCGGCGGCTTCATTGGCCCGACGACTTCGCGCCAAAGCGATCCTCGCCATCACGTACACCGGACACAATGCCGAACTGCTCTCCGCGTGTCGCCCGGTGGTTCCGGTGATCGCCGCGACCGCCGATTCGCGCGTGGCCACTCGACTCATGGCCCGTTTCGGAGTGCACCCCGTGCTCGCTGCTCGACCCGAGTCGACTGATGAATCGATTCGCCTCGCGATCGAGGCGGCCACGTCGGCCGGTCACGTGTCGACGGGTGACTTGATCATCGTGGCCATGTCGCGCATCTCGCCGCGATCCGACACCGACACCATCTTCGTGCACCGCGTCTGACTGCTCGGTCGTTCTGGTGGCTGATCAGCACGAAACACGAGACGAATCAGCCACCAGAAGCACTAAGGCAAGGTCACTCGGGAGGATCGGCCGTCCACGTGAACGAGGCCTTCGGACGCGAGAGCCGTCAACAGACGCAACGCCACCTCGCTCGGGCGGTCCATCACTCGTGCCACGTCGTCGACACGCACCGACCCCTCGCCCAGTGCCTTGATCAAGCGACCGCGTGCTTGGCGATCCGATCCTTCGAAGCGACCCTGCGGGACACTCACACCAGCCGATCCCACGCTCGGATCGTCCCCGCCACCACGCCACGCGCACCACGCCTCCCACGGACACTCGTCGCACGACGGCGTCGGACGACACACCGTGGCTCCCAACTCCATCAGTCCCTGGTTCCACAGCCACGACGTGCCCGAGGCCAACAGACGATCGGCTTCGCTCTGGGCTCGTTTGGCCGTGAGCTTCTCGCCGACGAGTCGAGCCAACACGCGCGCCACGTTCGTGTCGACCACGGCCGCGTCCTCTTCGAACGCGAAAGCACGAACGGCACGGGCCGTGTAGGGCCCGACTCCGGGCAAGGCCAGGAGTTCGTCGAGGTCGCGCGGAACCTCTCCGCCGTGGCGAACCACGATCTCGCGTGCCGCGGCCTGCAAGTTGCGCGCCCGACGGGGATAACCGAGGCCTTGCCACACCCGCAGCACGTCGCCGAGAGCCGCCTCGGCACACTCACGCGCGGTCGGAAACTCCGCCATGAACGCGTGCCACTTGGGCGTCACGCGCGCGACACCGGTCTGTTGCAACATCACCTCGCTCACGAGGATGCCCCACGGATCGCGAATGCCACGCCAGGGCATCTCGCGCAGGCGAACTGCCGCCCAACCCAGGAGTGCGTCCTGGATCGACTCCAGGTCGTCGTTCAGTCGTTGCTCCAGGCGGCGTCGGTGTCGTACGGACGCTGACGACCAGGAGCGAATTCGCGCTTCCAGACCATCACGCGACGACGGAAATAACAGACTTCCTTGCCGTCCTGATTGAAGGCCTTGGTCTCGACCGTCACCACTCCCCGATCGTTGCGTGACTTGCTCTCTTGCACGTCGAGCACGCGAGTTTCGGCGTGGATGGTGTCACCGTGGAACGTGGGCGACTTGTGCTGGAGTGTCTCGACTTCGAGGTTGGCGATGGCCGCACCACTCACGTCGGGAACGCTCATGCCGAGCACGAGCGAGTAGACCAAGTTGCCCACCACCACGTTGCGGCCCTGCACACTCTGCGCCGCGAACCAATCGTTGGTGTGCAACGGATGGTGGTTCATCGTGATCATGCAGAAGAGATGATCGTCGTACTCGGTGATCGTCTTGCCCGGCCAGTGGCGATACACGTCGCCCACCACGAAATCTTCCAGGCATCGTCCGAAGGGTCGCTCATGAACGGTCATGAACGGAGAAACTACATCGGCTCGTGCGGGGGTTCCCTATCCGCCAACAGCTTGGTGGGGTCGACGGCGCTCGCCGCGTCGGGCTTGGGAAGCTCGCGCGTTCGCTCACGGGCGGGATACCGCTCGGAGAAGTCGAGGATGCTCTCCTTGCCCGATGCCGAGGCGACCACATCACGCAACGGTTCGAGTCGATCCTTGGAGATCGCCCATGGGCCCACGCGCAACGAGAGATAGGCGGCTCCGCCGATGAGGATCGGAATCCAGTACTGCGCGATGCGATACGACACGACACCCACGACAACGGTGGCGCGAGGCAATCCGAATCCCACGAGCACCGGCACGTAGATGCCTTCCACGATGCCGAGTCCACCCGGAGTGATCGGAATCGCCGCCAACACGTTGGCCAGACCGAAGGCGACGATCAGGCCGTCGATCGACAACGAGCCACCGAACGCGCGCAGGAACACCCACAGTGCAGCGGCGTCGAGCAACCAATTGAGAGCGGCCCACATGCCGAGCTTGCGCAACAGAGAACGGTCCTCCCACAGTTCTTGCATGCGTCCACTGATGTGATGGACGGCTTCGCCGGCCCGTTCTTCGTTCATCCGCAACCGTCGCGCGATCCGACGAACGATCTTCTCGGACTGCGATTGACCACCGATCAGACCGAACACGATGCCTGCGGCCAGAATCATGAGGATGATGCCGGCCACCGCGGCCGTTCCGTACACCGGGTTCACACCGCGCAGTGGGATCGACACCACGAGTCCGGTCCAGAGGATCAAGTTGAGCACCACCGCCGATGCAAGTCCCGACGTGGCCAACGCGAATCCGGCGTCAGGACCCGGAATGTTCGACACGGTCATGAGTCGGTAGCCGAGGGCCGATCCGGCGGCCGTGCCACCCGGAATGAGACTCGACAACGAACGCGTGGAGAGCTGAATGCGGAACAACCGCCAGACCGACAGATGATGCCCGGCCGGACCGAGGGCCTCACGCGTCATGAACGAATAACAGAGCAAAGCCACGATCTCGAGTGCGAGACCGACGACCAAGAGGACCGGTTGCACCTCACCCAACTGATCGACGGCGTTGCGCAGACCCGGGATGTTGAGGACGATGAAGTACACGACGAGAAGCGTCGCCATCACCTTGAAGGTGCGGATGAAGGCCCGTCGACGGAAGGCCCGTCGATCGGCGGGAGTGCGCTTGAGTCGGACGCCGTTGGCGCCTGGGCGTGCCGAGATCGGCTCGATTTGCCCCTCCGACATGCCTCTTTCCTAGCAGTTCGGAACGGGGTGCTCCGACCAGTCCCTGCTCAGAGCAGGGGGAACGCCGTCACGATCTCGTCGAGGTGCGTGTCGAGATTCGGTTGTGTCTCGTGCACCCATTTACCGAGATGGACGACCACGAGATCACGTGCGGTGTCGACGATGGTGCGCTGGCCTTCGTAGCCGAGTGCGGCCAACGCATCGGGTCGCGATTTCCAGAGCCACCAATGACGTCCGTACCCGTGACCCGTCTCCGGGTCGGCCGCGTGCTGATCGGCGGCACCACTCACCCAGTCGGTGGACACGATGCGACGACCGTCCCACGCTCCCCCGCGCAGATACAGATAACCGAAGCGAGCGAAGTCGCGCGCGGTCGCGTACACGAAGGAGGATCCGATGAAAGTCCCAGCGGCGTCGAGTCGTGGAATCGCCGACGCCATGCCGATGGGCGCGAAGATCCGCGAACGCAAGAACGCGAGCATCTCGTCACCGTGTCCGACGACGTCGCCGAGAAGTCGAGTGACGACGTTGGTCGTGCCCGACGAGTAGTTCCAGAACGAACCCGGTTCGTGCTTCAGCGGTCGGTCCATGGTGTAGCCAGCCACGTCGTCGGAACCGGCGCCGAACAACATGTCGATCACGTGCGGCATCGGTGCGTCCTCGCCGGCGACGTATTCCTCGACGAAGTCGAGTCCGTCGCGCATACGGAGCAGATCATCGAGGGTGATGCGGCACCGATCGTCGTCGGCCCATCGAGACACGGCGGCGGGAGAACGGGGATCGAGCACACCGTCGGCGACTGCGCACCCGACTGCGGCGTGGGTGATGCTCTTGGCCATGCTCCACGAGACGAGCGTCGTGTCGCGGTCGACCGGTGCTCCGGGACCGAACGGGGTGTCGGGCTGAGTGCCGTATCGCTCGTGGACGATGCGACCCCGATGCACCACGACGAGGGCGAGCGAGATTCCTCGGCCCGCTGGAGGCGTGACTCCACCCGCGAACAATCGATCACTCGCCGCTCGCACCGCATCGGGAGCGTGATCGCTCGACTCCCATTCGACGGTCGGCCACGCGACATCAGTGGATTGCGCCGGGAACTTCACAGCGACGACCTCTTGGTGGTCGGATCGAGCGCGGCCAATTTGCCCGGCACGTCGGGGGCCGGTCCGGTCGCGATCGCCACTGCCGCGGCCGCCGTGTCGGCGACGGCGGCGATGCGTCGGAACTCGGTGCTCACGAACCCGGCCTCGACGACGTGATCGAGAGCGGCGAGGAGTGGGCGGTAGAAGCCGGTGCCGTCGAGGAACACGAGTGGCTTTCGCACCAGACCCAATTGATTCCACGTGAGAATCTCGAAGGCTTCGTCGAACGTGCCGAAACCACCCGGCATCACCACGAAGCCACACGCCAGCTCGGCCATGCGGGCCTTGCGCTCGTGCATCGAGTCGACGACGTCGAGAATCGACAACCCGGTATGGGCGGTCTCGGCTCGCACCAAGTGCTCGGGAATCACGCCGTGCACGACCCCGCCGGCTTCGAGGACGGCGTCGGCGACCACTCCCATGAGGCCGATCCGGCCCCCGCCGTAGACCAGTCCGTGGCCGGCCTCGGCGATCGCCCGCCCGAGACTGCGGGCCTCGTCGGCGAACTCGGGTCGACTCCCCGGGCTCGAACCGCAATACACGCAGACCAGACGCACGTCTTCAGTGTCGCACAAGGCCGAAACGACCCGGGTGACGCCTGACCGCCGGGACCCGTCGCGAATTGCGATCACCACTTCGGGCCGTTTCCGACGCCCCACTAGCGTTCGAAGCGATGAGCACGACCGTGACCCCCGATCTGCAGACCGCCGCCGACGTGATCGACCTCGCTTCTCGCGTGGTCGGCAAGGGCTTGCGCCACCTCTCGGAGACCGGTGGCGCCGACGTGAACCAGGTGCTGGCCTACGACTTGGCTCACGCGGCCTCGGCCGTCGAGACGGCGCGTTCGATGCTCGACTACGGAGCGAAGGGCACTCACGAAGGTCTCATCACGTGCGCCTACACCGCCGACATGGCGCACGATCTCATGTCGAAGATTCTCGGACGCGAAGACCTGTGGGGTCTCGAGGACGGCGCTCTCGACAGTGCTCGCCCGTTCATCCGAGTGTTCCGCGATCCCGCCTTCGTCGCGTCGCTCGCCGACGTTCCGGGTCCGCGTCACCTCGATCAGGACTTCGAGATGGTGCAGGACACCTTCCGCTCCTTCGCCGAGAAAGTGATCGCCCCGCGTGCCGAGCACGTGCACCGCTTCAACGAAGACGTGCCGGAGGAGATCATCGGTGGTCTCGCCGAGATGGGCGCCTTCGGACTGTCGGTTCCCTCGGAGTACGGCGGTTTCTCCGAAGGTGGCGAGGGTGAATACCTCGCCATGGTGGTGGCCACCGAAGAGTTGAGCCGCGGCTCGCTCGGAATCGGCGGTTCGCTCATCACGCGTCCCGAGATCCTCACGCGCGCCCTCGTCAAGGGTGGCACCGAGGAACAGAAGCAGGAGTGGCTACCCAAACTTGCCACTGCTGAAGTGATGGCGGCGGTCGCCGTGACCGAACCCGATTACGGCAGCGACGTCGCCGGCCTCAAGGTCACCGCCACTCCGGCCGAAGGTCCGAATGGCGAAGCCGGATACGTGGTGAACGGCGTGAAGACCTGGTGCACGTTCGCCGGTCGCGCCGACGTGTTGATGCTCCTGGCCCGCACCAATCCTGATCGATCCCTCACTCACAAAGGTCTCAGCCTGTTCATCGTTCCCAAGCCACGCGGTGACGCCCACGGTTTCGAGTTCACGCAACAGGTTCAGGCCAATGGTTCGACCGGGAAGATGGAAGGCCGCCCGATCGACACCATCGGGTATCGCGGCATGCACTCATACGAGATCGCATTCGACAACTGGTGGGTGTCGGCCAAGAACCTCATCGGCGAAGAGAGCGGACTCGGCAAGGGCTTCTACTACCAGATGGAAGGTTTCGAGAACGGCCGACTGCAGACCGCGGCGCGCGCCGTCGGCGTGATGCAGGCCGCGTACGAAGCGGCGTACGACCACGCTCACAACCGCAACGTGTTCGGGAAGAACATCAGCGAGTACCAGTTGACGCGCGTGAAGCTCGGTCGCATGGCCGTCCTGATCCAGGCCGGTCGTCAGTTCGGCTACCAGGTGGCCAAGTTGATGGCCAAGGGTGTCGGCACCACCGAAGCATCGATGGTGAAGGCGTACGTGTGCAAGGCCGCTGAATGGGTCACGCGGGAAGCCATGCAGATCCACGGTGGATACGGCTACGCCGAGGAATACAGCGTGAGCCGTCTGTTCGTCGACGCCCGTGTGTTGTCGATCTTCGAGGGCGCCGACGAGACACTGTGTCTCAAGGTCATCGCCCGTCGACTCACCGAACAGTCGCGCTGACCACCACCACGGCGTAGTCGCCGTCGTCGAACGGCTCACCGTCCCAGTTCTTCCAGAGGTGAATCAGGCGCGCCCCGACTTCGGTGGCGTCGTGAACGAAATGTGACGCGTGGTAGGCGTCGGGCCACGTCTCCTGCGACCATCCGCACACGAGGAGTCCGCCCGGATCGAGATGGCGGGCCAGGTTGCGCACGATCGTCGTCTGCACACCCGGTCGACAGAAATTGAGAATGTTGCCGATCATGACGACGATGTCGAATCGAGTGTCGAGATCGACGGTCGACAGATCACCCACCGACCACGTGACCGCCGACGACTTGGGTCGAGCTCGTTCGACCATGTCGGGATCGAGGTCGATTCCGGTGACCGTGTGTCCGCGTCGGGCGAGTTCGACGGCCAGACGACCCGTTCCGCACCCAGCATCGAAAATGCGGCACGAACGGCCGTCGAATTCGGTGTCGATCAAGCGGGTGAGCGCGTCGGCTTCTCCGTGCACGTTGTCGCCGCGAGCCGCCATGGCCTCCCACCGCGCGTCGTACTTGTGAAGGTCGACCGTGCGGCGCCATTCGGCCCAACGGGCAGACACGTTCGCCCCCTTCGGCGACCCCGGGCTTGGTGGTTCTGGCGGCAAATTCGTCATGGCTTTCACTCGATTCTGCCGCCAGTTTCACCACCGCGGAACGGGGGGACGAGATGGGGGTTAGATACTGGCGGCAAAATTCCACGAAATAGGAGACGAATTTGCCACCAGAACCACCAAGGAACGGCCGCGTCAGGTGAGGAGGTCGAGGAGGGACTGAATGCGCAGGAAGTCGGCGCCGTCGTGATCGTCGTACGGATCGAGCAGCACCGGAAGAAGTCCGGCGTTGCGCGCACCGCCCACGTCCATGGTCACGCTGTCTCCGACATAGGCCACCCGCGCACGGTCGATTCCGGGTAGTACTTCGAGTCCGAAGTCGAAGATGCGCGGATCGGGTTTGGCCACTCCCACCACGTGGCTGTCGACCACCACGCGCACCGGGACTCCGTGTCCCTCCCCGACCTGACACACCTTGGAACGAGCCAGCACCGTTTCGATCTGACCCGTGGCGTTGCTCACCACGCCGATCGGCACGTTTCTCTCGTGCAACTGACGCAGCGCTTCCACACTGTCGGAGAGTGCGTACCGCCACAGCCACGCCGAACGTGTCCGGTCGAGCACCATCGACGCCTCGTCGAGGTCGTGTTCGTGCACTCCCACCGA